>JAJQHP010000038.1 GCA_021199695.1 Clostridiales bacterium | reverse complement strand
TCATCTGCCGAAGGGCCTTGAAAAAGGTCTCCTGGGCGATGTCCTCCGCCAGGTGCTGGTCGCCGCACAGGGAGTAGGCAAAGCGGAACACGTCCCGGAAATACCGATCATACAAATCCTCGAAAGGCTCCACAGGCTCTCTCACCTCCCCTTCTGAACAGTAGACGCAGTTGTGGGCGGAACGTTACAACATTTTTTCAAAATCACAGCCGTACTGCCCGGGCGGGCGGTACGGCTGCGTGTTCGAGCGAGGTTTCGACAGACCGACCCGCCGCCCCTGTCGGAAATGACCGGATGGGTCAAACCGGCGGGGGCGGCGGATAGGAAATATCACATTAGTCCTGATAGCCGTTGGGGTTCAGGCTCTGCCAGTGCCAGGTGTCCCGGCACATATCCTCCAGGCTGTGGGTGGCCTCCCAGCCCAGCACCTGGCGGCTCTTCTCCGGGCTGGAGTAGACGGTGGCCAGGTCGCCCGGGCGGCGGGGAGCGATCTCATAGGGGACGTCGATGCCGTTGGCGTTCTCAAAGGCGTGGACCATATCCAGCACACTGTAGCCCACGCCGGTGCCCAGGTTGAAGATGCACTCGCCCTTGTGGTCCTGGAGATAGGACAGGGCGGCCACATGGCCCCGGGCCAGATCGACCACATGGATGTAGTCCCGGACGCCGGTGCCGTCGGGGGTGTCATAGTCGTTGCCAAAGACGGAGAGGTGGTCTCTCCGGCCGATGGCGGTCTGGGAGATGTAGGGCATCAGGTTGTTGGGGATGTCCTTGGGGTCCTCGCCGATGAGGCCGCTCTCGTGAGCGCCTACGGGGTTGAAGTACCGGAGGTTGCACACCGACCACTCCGGGTCAGCCTTGGCGATGTCCCGGAGGATCTGCTCTCCCATGTACTTGGTCCAGCCGTAGGGGTTGGTGCAGTTGCCCGTTTTGCTGCTCTCGGAAAGGGGCATCTCGTTGTCGCCGGAGTACACCGTAGCGGAGGAGGAGAACACGATGCGCTTGCAGCCGTGGCTCCCCATGACGTCGCACAAGGTCATGGTGGCGTTCAGATTGTTGTCATAGTAGGCCAGGGGCTTTGCCACCGACTCCCCTACCGCCTTGAGTCCGGCAAAGTGGATGACGAAGTCGATGGTATGCTCCTCGAAGATCCTGGTCAGGGCCGCCCGGTCACGGACGTCCGCCTGATAGAAGGGAATGTGCTTCCCCCCTGCCAGCTCCTCCACCCGCTGGAGAGACTTGGGGCTGGAGTTGCAGAGGTTGTCGATGACCACTACGTCATACCCGGCGTTGAGCAGCTCCAGGCAGGTGTGGCTCCCGATGTACCCGCTGCCGCCAGTCACTAAAACTGTCATGTGAATTTTCTCCTTTTCGTCTTATTCTCCCTGTGCTGCTTCCCACAGCCGCCGGGGATAGATGCCCTCGTTCTTCATCTGCCGGACGGCCTCCTGCACCGAGGGCAGGTCCTCCCGGTAGGTCACGCCGTGCCACTGCTCCTCGGTGGGCAGGACACGGATGGTGCCTCTCCCCTCCTGGATCTGGGCGTTGGCCACAGAGGGGAGGTAATACTCGCATTTGATGGGGTTGACGGGCAGATTTTCCTCCAGGAAGGCGGGGAACCGGCCGGTGAACTCGTCCTTCATCCCCTCGTGGAAGCCCCAGAGGTTCATGGAGACCAGGCTGTTCCCGTCCAGGGGCAGGAAGTCCGTGCCGTTCTCCGTGTAGACGATGCCCTCCGGGCGGGTCTCGATGTGGGTGCGCTCGGTGATGTCCACCAGCAGCCCGTCCTCCACCTGACATACCCCCCGGGCCACGTAGCCGTTTTCCGTGACGGTGTTTTTCAGGCGATAGCCCACCATGGCCTGGCAGTTCTCCGGGGCGTCTCCGGAGAGAAAGTCATAGATGGTCTGGAAGGAGGTGCGCCCGTAGAAGTCGTCGGCGTTGACCACCGCAAAGGGGCCGTCCAGCTCGGGGGCGGCGCAGGCGATGGCGTGGGCGGTGCCCCAGGGCTTCACCCGGCCCTCCGGCACACGGTAGCCCTCCGGCAGCCGGTCCAGCTCCTGATAGACGTATCTCACATCAAAGTACGGCTCCATCCGTCGGCCAATGTTGGCCCGGAAGGTGTCGTCGATGGCCTGTTTGATGACAAAGACCACCTTCTCAAATCCTGCCCGCCGGGCGTCGTAGAGGGAGAAATCCATAATGATGTGTCCCTCGTCGTCCACCGGGGTGATCTGTTTCAGCCCGCCGAAGCGGCTGCCCATACCGGCGGCCATGACCACCAGGATCGGTCTGCCCATGTGCTGCGCCTCCCTGTCTTTTGAATTCTCCTATCATTGTACACACAAAGCGGAATTTTGCAATGCTTTTTTGTGGGCTTGCCCTCAGTTTGACTGGCAACTATCTCCCCAGCATCTCCAGGGCGGGCAGTCCGTTGCCCTCGTAGTCGAACAGGGCCTGGTTCGCCCACTCGTTGCCCCCCGGCCCCGGCTCCTGGATGTAGGAAAAGACGCAGTCGTTGCCCCACTGGCTGCCGGGGACGGGGATCCAGGCAGGCTCCCAGTAGATAAAGCCCCGGCCCAGGCCGTGAGGCGTCTGCCGGACAGTGTCCACGATGTCCCGGAGATAGTCCCGCTGTCCCTCCGGGGTCATGGGGTAGTCAATATGCTCCGCCAGCTTGCGGGTGGCCGCCATCCCCTTCCGGTTCTCCGGAGAGAGGTGCTCATATTGGGCGTAGTCCTCCAGGGTGAAGCCGGTGGAGGTCTCCGCCACCACCATGGGCTTGCCGAAGCGGTCCGCCAGGTCGTGGAGATTGTTCCGGAGCATCTCCATGGTCCCGTGCCAGAAGGGATAGTAGGACAGGCCGATCAGGTCAAAGTCGGCCCCGCCCTCCTGTTGGTAGTGGTCGAACCAGGTGCGGTAGAGCTCGTTATTCCCCCCGTTGTCCAAGTGGAGCATGACCAGGGCGTCCGGGGCCTGCTCCCGCACGGCGCGGATACCGGCGGAGAGGAGCCGGGCGATGGTCCCATATCGGGGCGACCGGCCCAGGGGCCATAGCAGACCGTAAGTCAGTTCATTGCCCACCGCCACATACTGGGGCGTAGCGCCCCGGTCCCGGAGGGCAGACAGCACCTGGGCGGTGTAGGCATACACCGCCTCCACAAGCCCATCCTCGTCCAGGCCCACCCAGGCCTTGGGAAGCCGCTGCTTGCCCGGGTCCGCCCAGAAGTCGCTGTAGTGAATGTCCAGCATCCAGTCCATGCCCAGGGCCTTTGCCCGGAGGGCCAGGGAGAGGACACAATTCAGATCGCAGGTTCCCGCCCCGTAGGGCTCGCCCTGGGGAGAATAGGGGTCGTTCCACAGCCGGAGCCGCACCAGGTTCGCCCCCCGATCATGGAGGAGGGTCATGGCGTCCGCCTCCCGCCCCCGGTCCCGGAATGTGCCGCCGCACTGTTCCACCTCGGCCAGGGTGGAGAGGTCTACGCCGGAGATCCAGTTGGTCATGTGGTTCATCAGTCCTTTTTGGTCGTAATGAGCGCACACAGGCGCATGGGCAGGGCCAGTCTCATGGGAGGCTGGCCCTGTATATTTGGCATCACTTGTCGAAGGTCTCGAAGTCCTCCATGGAGAACCGCTTCATCATATCCCGGTAGCGGAACCGGGCCAGCTGGTTCTTCGCCAGGACGTCCTCCTCCGTGCCGGTATACTGGCAGCGGATACAATAGTATTCGCCCTTATCGCTGTCGTAGAACATATCGATGTCTAGGTCCCGCATAAAGCAGGAGGGGCAGCGGTAGTTCAGTTTGCCCTTTCCAGCTTGAGCCATGTGGTAAAGACCTCCTTTTCACAGAGTTTCCCGGTATAGCCCAGGGTGAACATGGGGCTGAAGGCGTAGCCCTCCTTGAAGTAACCGGACTTTTCCGGCCCCTCGCACAGCAGGGAGACCTTGGTCTTGATGGGAGGCAGGGTGCAGGAGACCCGATCCGCCCCGGGGATGGACACCTCCCGGCACTTGTACTCATAGGGCAGAGACACAGCCCCCTCCCCCTTCACGGCGGACAGGGTCAGGCTGGTCATGTCCTCGGCGTACTCGGTGGTGCCGTAGCAGCCCACCATGTACTCGTTGATGTCCACCTCCGCCTCCGGGTCGCTCATCTCCAGGATGTTCCGGTCGATGCGGATGGTGCTGTCTCCCTCCCGGAAAGTGATGACGGTCTGGAGCTTCACGGTCAGGTCGGAGAACACCACCTCCACCGGGTCCAGGGTCAGCACCCGGTCGCTCCCCTCCTGGGAGAAGTGGGCCTTGGTGCGGCAGAGGGCCAGATCGACCTCCTCCCCGTTGTGGCACAGCTTGGCGCTGCGGATGGTGCCCTCACCGGCGTAGTGGGTGAAGTAGCCCACCCGATACTTCTCCTGAATGAGGAAGGGATAGCTGGCGTCGGTGACGTGGGGGGTGCCGATGCCCACCGGCCAGTAGAGCTTGGCGGCATAAGGCCGCAGGTCCACGATGGCTCCGCCCTGGTCCATGTTGACGCAGGCCCGCATATTGGGGTCGCAGTACCAGAAGAGCTGCTTGTCGCTGCCGTAGAGGATGTCACGCCACAGGGCGCACTCCGGCTCGGTGTAGCGTTTCTTGGACCGGTAGTAGTCGGCAAACTCGCTCATGGTCAGGTCCAGCAGCTTGCCCTCCTTTTTCAGCTTGCCGTAATAGGCGCAGCCGTCGGAATAGCTCTTTTTCAGCAGCTCATAGGGGGACTCCCACCGGCCCATCTTGTTCATCCAGCCGGGGCCGACGAACATCATGTTATAGGCGTAGCCGTTGTTGAACTTCTCCTGATAGCGGTACTGGTCGATGAGGTTGTAGAG
>JAJQHP010000105.1 GCA_021199695.1 Clostridiales bacterium | reverse complement strand
GAAGAGCACCGTACCGGGGGGAAAGCTCTCCGCCACCCAGTCCATGACCGCCCGGGCGGCGGCGGCCTTGCCGGGGAGGATGAGGTGTCGGATGACCACCCCCCGTTTCAGCAGTCCGTCCTCCATGACATACGGCCCGGTCTGACGCACCATCTCCCGGATGGCGGCCTGGGCAGTCTCCACATAATCTCCCGCTCCAGAGTACCGGAGAGCGTCGGCGTTGCTGGCGTATTTCAGGTCGGGGAGGTAGATGTCCACCTTTCCCTCCATGGCCCGGAGGGTCTCCACCCGCTCATAGCCCCCGGTGTTCCACACCACCGGGACGGGGAGCGGCCGCTCCAGTACCTGGCGGACGATGTGGGCATAGTGGGTGGGGGTGACGAAATTGATGTTGTGGGCCCCCTGGGCGATGAGCTCCTCGCAGATGGCCCGGACCCGCTCTGCCGTCACCGGCTTGCCGAACCCCTGGCGGCTGATCTGGTCGTTCTGGCAAAAGACGCACTGGAGGGGACAGCCGGAGAAAAAGACGGCCCCGGAGCCCTTTGTCCCGGAGATGGGCGGTTCCTCCCAGAAGTGGAGGGCCCCCCGGGCCACCACCGGCAGCTCCGGCATATGGCAGAAGCCCTCCCCCTGGGTGTCCGTCCGCAATGCGTGGCACCGCCGGGGGCAGAGGTCACAGATCATGCCGCTCCTCCGGCCCCAGGTTGCCTGTCCGCCAGTGGCGGCGGCAGAGGCCGATATACTTGTCGTTGGCCCCCAGCACCACCTGCTCACCCTCCTTGAGCACCCGGCGGTGCTCGTCGAAACGGGCGTTATAGGTGGCCTTCCGGCCGCACCAGCAGATGGTCTTGATCTCCTCGATGATGTCCGCCGAGGCCATCAGCGCCTGAGAGCCGGGGAACAGCTCCCCCTTAAAGTCGGTGCGCAGACCGTAGCAGATCACCGGCACATTCCACAGGTCTACCACCCGGGTCAGATAGTCCACATCCTCATGGGAGAGGAACTGGGCCTCGTCCACGATGATACAGGCGTACCGGCGCACCTGCTCCTCCGGGAGGGCGAGAAATTCGTGGAAATAGATACAGCCCCAGGCCAGACCGATCCGGGAGGCGACCACCCGTTGGCCGTCCCGCTGGTCCAGGGCGGGCTTGACCATCAGGGCCTCCTGGCCCCGCTCCTCATAGTTGTAGCGCACCATCAGGGCGTTGGCCGTCTTGCTGGAGCCCATGACGCCGTATCGAAAGTAGAGCTTTGCCATTGGTTTGTCTCCTTTTTTGTGGGGTGGGGGTGGAACTGTGGATTTCTTGAAAATGGTGTCGAAAAGCGCATCCTTCTTGGCTCCCTCCTTGAGGGAGCTGTCAGCGAAGCTGACTGAGGGAGAGCAGTAGGCACTATCAAACTGCTAAAATCTTCCGGCGAATTCGTACCGACTCCAAGCGAATTCGCCCGGGTGCCTATCTAGTCGTGGGTGCCTACTGCTCTCCCTCCGTCACGGCTTCGCCGTGCCACCTCCCTCAAAGAGGGAGCCAAGGGAACGTTTTCAGCTCCCATCAAAGGGAGAACGCACCCACCCCTCCAGATACCCCTCCACCAGGGGCAGAAAGGCGGAAAAGGCGTTGGGCACCGGGTAGGTCTCCCGGAGGGCGGCGCTGTCCGCCCAGCCCCCGCCGTCGGGGATGCGGTCGTTTTCCAATGTCAGCCAGACTCCCCGCATCTGCCATTCGATATGGGTGAAAATGTGCCGCCCTGTCCCGGCGTCCTCGACGCTGACGACGTCCAGCGGCCAGGGGGCAAAGCCCTCCTCCTCCGGGGTGTTGGGAAACTCCCACAGGGAGGCCAGCAGCCCTTGATCCGGCCTGCGCCGGAGGGCGATCTTCCCCTGAAAGCGGATGAGCCAGACGGTGCGCCGCTCCACCCGCCGGGGCTTTTTTGGGGCTTTCACCGGGAGTTGACTCGCCGTACCCTCTCGGTTGGCCCGGCACAGCCCGGAGAGAGGGCACCGGTCGCACAGGGGCGCGCCGTTGGGCAGACAGACCAGGGCGCCCAGCTCCATGAGTGACTGGTTGAACTGTCCGGGAGCGTAGACCGGGATTATTTTGTCAATCGCTGACCGGATGGCCGCCTTCGTCTCCGGGCGGCCGATGTCCGAATCATCCCCCGTGAGTCGGGTCACTACCCGGAGCACATTGCCGTCCACAGCGGGGACAGGCTGACCAAAGGCGATGGAGGCGATAGCTCCGGCAGTGTACTCCCCCACCCCGGAGAGGGAGAGAATGTCCTCATAGCGGGAGGGAAACACGCCGCCGTACTGGGTCACGATCTGCCGGGCGGCCTTTTGCAGGTTTCTTGCCCGGTTGTAATAGCCCAGGCCCTGCCAAAGCTTTAAAAGCTGCTGCTCGTCTCCCTCGGCCAGGGCCTCCACCGTGGGGAACGTCTCCATAAATCGTTGAAAGTAGTCCAGCACAGCCGCCACCCGGGTCTGCTGGAGCATGATCTCCGACACCCAGACCTTGTAGGGCTGAGGGTCGCTCCGCCAGGGGAGGGTGCGGGCGTTGTCCCGGAACCACTCCAGCAGAGGGAACACGATCCCGCTCAACTGTGTCTGACGCTCCATCGGTTTCCCTCCCCCTTGTCTGCTCCCTATTATATCCGTATCCGGGGCCGATTGCAAACACTTTCCCCCATTTGCCATTTTCCCCATCTCCTGCTATACTAAGGGCAGAAATCTGACGCTTGGGAGGCCGCTCTATGGAACTGCTGATCATCGAGGACGAACGGCTCATCGCCCAGACCATTGCCGACCTGCTGGAGACCCAGGGGGACCGGGGCACCATCGCCCCGGATGGCCCTACCGGCCTTCGGGCGGGGCTGGAGCGGCGTTGGGACGCTATCATTTTGGACGTGATGCTTCCGGGGATGGACGGCTTTCAGGTCCTGCGGGAGCTGCGGGGCCGCGGGGTACGCACTCCGGTACTCATGCTCACTGCCCGGACCCAGCTGGACGACCGGGTGGCCGGGCTGGACAGCGGGGCGGACTACTACCTCACCAAGCCCTTTGAGGCCAAGGAGCTGCTGGCCTGTGTGCGGATGCTCACCCGCCGCCGGGAAAAGGCCGCCCCTGCGGTGCTGACCTTTGGCGACCTGCGGCTGGAGTTGTCCTCCTGCCTGCTCTGCTGCGGAGAGCGGTCTGTGCGGCTGAGCCGGAAGGAGTTTGAAATCATGGGCCTGCTGCTGGAGCGGCAGGGGCAGAACGTCTCCAAGGACGCCATACTGCAAAAGGTGTGGGGGAGCGGAGAGAGCGCCGACGGGGGCAGCGTGGAGGTCTACATCTCCTTCCTGCGGAAGAAGCTCCAGCACCTGGGGAGCCGCTGCGCCATCCGCACCCAGCGCACCCAGGGCTATCGGCTGGAGGTGGAGGTATGATCGAGCGGCTGCGGCGCAAATTTGTCCTCATTATCATGCTGCTGGTGGGGGCCATGCTGGCCGCCGCCTGTCTGGGTTTTCTGTTCACCATGAGGAGCAGCCTGGAGGAGGCCAGCGTCTCCGTTCTGGAGCGGGTCATCTGGGAGGACGAGACCCCCGCCTGGTCGGTGGAGGAAAGCGAGGTCACTGTCTCCCTGCCCTACTTCACCGTGACCGTCATCCCCAACGGCAGCGCCGCCATCATCACCTCCAGTCAGTTCTACAGCCTGGACGACTCGGAGAGCCTGCTGGGGGCCATCAACGCCGCCCTGGAGCAGGAGGACAGCACAGGACTGCTGGAGGACTACGGCCTGCGGTATCTCCGGGAGGCCACCCAGGTAGGGTGGCGGCTGGCCTTTGTGGACATCTCCTATGAGCAGAGTATGCTGGGCCGGGCGGCGGTAAACGTGCTGCTGGTGGGTGTGGCGGCGCTGGCGGTGCTGTTCGTCATCAGCGCCTTTCTGGCCCGGTGGGCGGTGCGGCCGGTGGAGCGCTCCTGGGCCCAGCAGCGGCAGTTTGTGGCCGACGCCTCCCACGAGCTGAAAACGCCCCTGACGGTGATCCTCTCCAACGCCGACCTGCTGGAAGAGGAGGAGGGCCTGTCTGAACAGGCCCGGCACTGGACAGAGAACATCCACATCGGCGGGGGGCAGATGCGGGAGCTGGTGGAGCAGCTGCTCCTCCTGGCCCGGAGCGACAGCGACCAGGGCCAGCCGGTGAGCCTCCAGCCCACAGACCTCTCCGACCTGGCGGAGACGGCGGCCCTCATGTTCGAGCCGGTGGCTTTCGAGGCGGGGAAGCTGCTGGTGCAGGAAATTCAGAAGAATGTGGTAGTGCCGGGGGACGCTGCCCGGCTGAAACGGCTGCTGGACATTCTGCTGGACAACGCCGTGAAGTATGCCGACCCATGCGGGCAGATCCGTCTATCCCTGACCGTGGAGGGCAGACGGGCGCTGCTGGCCGTCTCCGACCAGGGGACGCCGCTGGAGAAGGAGGAGCTGGAGCGTATCTTTCAGCGGTTCTACCGGGCGGACGAGGCCCGGAGCACCCAGGGCTTTGGCCTGGGGCTCTCCATCGCCCAGAGCATCGCCCGGGAGCACCACGGCAGGCTGTGGGCGGAGTCCGACCCGGCGGGGTGGAACAGCTTTTACTGCTCCCTGCCGCTGGGGTGAAGCCGGAAGAAAGTGTCAAAAAGGATTTTTGACGTGCTGAGCGCTTGACGTTTTTCCCTGTTTGAGGTATACTGAAAACAGAACAAGGGGCACTGTCCGGTAACGGTTGGCCCCCTAGTTGCTTATAGAAGTAACCGCCGGGTTAGTGGCTGAGGCGGTTACTTCTTTTTTGCCTGTAAAACCAGGCTGATAACGCCAATGATGACAAGACAAAGCTGAAATACTTCGGATGTAC
>JAJQHP010000136.1 GCA_021199695.1 Clostridiales bacterium | reverse complement strand
TCTGCGATGAGTGCGGCGCACCTCAGCACCCCTCAGATACCTGTCCGAATTGCGGTTTCAAATTTATCAAACCCGGTAAATTCTGCCCGAAGTGTGGGACAAGGAGGGATGGCTGATGAAAAGCAGACGTTTCGGTTATGCGGCTCTTGCCATCCTGTTTATCCTGCTCAGTGTAATCGTATTTGCTGTTCCGTCCGAGGAGACAAGCACATTCTGGATTGCATATGTGTTCACTGCTCTGGCATTTGCTGCCCAACTTTTTATTTGGAGAGCGGCGTTCAACAAGGGCAGCACATGGAAAAGCAAATTCCTCGGTTTGCCGATCGTCTATATCGGCATCGTCTATCTGATTGCTCAGGTAATTGCTCTCGCCATATTTGTGGCTGCCCCCACCCTTCCTGCCTGGAGCGCTGTCGTAGCCTGTGCAGTAATTATCGGCGTATCTGCCGTATGCATGATTGCCGGGTCGGCGGGACAAAACGAAATAGAGCGGGTGGACGCCAGGGTGCAGCAAAAGACTTCCTTTATCAGAGAAATGCAAGCGGATGTCGAGCTGCTTGCTGACCAGGAGACCAACGCTGAAACCAGGGCGGCATTGCAGCAGCTTGCAGAGAAGATTCGGTTCAGCGATCCGATGAGTAGCGATGCTCTGGCAGAGACGGAAGAAGCCATCGTAAGGAAAATTGCTGAGCTGAAAACCGCCACTGATAAGGTGGCGGCAGTTCAGGAACTTAATCTGCTTCTGGCGGAGCGAAATAGAAAATGTAAAATACTGAAGTAGGAGGTTTTTATGGCAAAAGTAAGTCAAATGCAAGGTGTTTCTGCCCAACTTGAATACTTGAAATCAGATGGAAAACGTCGGCATCCATCGCACTGTATACATCATGAAGGCACCGGAAAAAGCCGGGTTTGTATGAGTACGGAATCACCCTTATATAACCGACATTGTAATAGTGCAGCAAAGTGTGTTTATTATAAGGAGACAACAAATGAAACAACTGACTTGTGAGATGTGCGGAAGCACCGATTTGGTGAAGCAGGATGGCGTGTTTGTTTGCCAGGTGTGTGGATGCAAATACAGCATTGAAGATGCCAAAAAAATGATGGTAGAAGGCACAGTTGAGGTTGCTGGTACTGTAAAGGTTGATCGATCTGAAGAACTTAGAAACCTATATGAAATTGCTCGTCGCGCAAAAAAAGATAATAATAGCCAGAATGCACAGAAGTATTATGAGCAGATTCTAACGAAAGACCCTGGAAGCTGGGAAGCGAATTTCTACACAGTATATTATCAGTCTATGAACTGTAAAATTGGAGAAATCGGAAGTGCTGCGATTAGATTGAGCAATTGTGAAAACAGCGTCCTGGAACTGATAAGGGATAATATTGAAGCTTCGTCTGACAGATTATCTGTGGTATTGGAAATCGGGGAGAAATTAATTGACATCTCCAAAATGCTGTTCTATGGCTACAAAAACCACTATGATGGGATTAGTGCAGACATAAGGAATCAATATACTGGTGACTATGCCACCAACTGTGGTGCAGCACGTGATATTCTGTATCTCTACGGAGATAATGTGGTTTCCATTTTGGGAAATGAATATGAAGAGGGTGTGGCTGTTCCTTGCTGGAAAGTGGCTGTTGAGCTTCATAGAATCTTATTGAAGACACCGGCAATAGGCGCAGTACAAAGCAACCAAGTCGTCATCCGCAAATATGTGAGGAAGATACACAGATGTGACCGCTCATATAAAGATGATGAATTTAACTCTGTTATTTCAAAAATTGACAGTGAGAAATATCCTTCAAGCTATTATGAGTCAGTCCTAAAAGAACTTAGTGATTTTTCTTGTTATGATGAGACGTCTGAATATATTCAGAAATGTGAAAAATATTACGAGGATGCTCTTGTAAGGGAAAGTGATGAAAAAAAGAAGATCGCTGAAGAACAAAGGATAAGAGATGAGAAGGCAGCAAAACGGGCGGAAAAAATAAAAAGGACTGTCAAAAAAATAGTTCCCATAGTTATACCATGTGTTGCAATTATCATAGTGCTGATTGTTATAAATACGACAGTCGTAATTCCAAACAATAAATATAGTGATGCGCTTGATATGGCTAATAATAAGCAGTATGAAGAAGCACTTGATATCTTTGAAAGCATCAAAAACTATGAAGATTCGCAGGAGCAAATATACAATATTGCAAAAACATTGATGGAACAAGAGGATTATGGCAGAGCAGCCGTTACATTCGGTGGTCTAGACGGTTATCTGGACTCTTATGAATTAGCTTTAGAGGCATGGCAGCATCTCTGCGTTAATACTTTGGATGCAGGGTATTCTCATACCGTCGGCGTAAATGAAGATGGTACAGTAGTATCGACAGGTCATAATTTATATTCTCAGTGCGAAGTCAATGAGTGGACAGATATCGTATCCGTTTATTGCGGTTCTTTTTACACGCTAGGGATTAAAATCGATGGAACAGTTGTTGCAACAGGGCAGAATGTATCCCTATCTCCTTTTGGCACTGAGTCAGGTTTCATTCAAGTGGCGGGAGGTGATTCTCATTTTGTAGCTTTATCATATGACGGAACAGTTGTTGCATCAGGTGATAACACGTACGGTCAATGTGATGTATCACAGTGGAAAGATATTGTTTACATTGCATGTGGATATAATTATACAATCGGCGTCAAATCTGACGGCACTGTTGTTGCTTGCGGCGACAATGAAAATGGGCAGTGCGATGTGTCAGAGTGGAAGAATATTGTTAAAGTAGCATGTGGGTATAGCCACACGATCGGCCTAACATCGGGTGGGTCTTTGGTTTCTTGTGGCAGCAACGAATATGATGAAGGAGTAGTTTCAAAAGTTCGTCATGCACATTCTGATGACTCTTCGTCATATGCATCTGCTATCGACATTTCATGTGCGGGATATGTGACAACCGTTTTGTATTCAGATGGAACGGTTGGCGGTTGTGGGAAAGGAAACTGGCAGTATAGAATTGACGAGTGGACTGATGTTGTTTCGATAACTTGCAGTTCCGACTCAGAAAACGTTTATGGTTTGTGTTCTGATGGCTCGATATTGATTGGTGGATATGAAAATGATTATGGGCAAAATGATGTGAGTGAATGGAGTACAATACGTATTATCAACCACTGACTATAAATTTATTGCAGGATACAAATGATTGTGGGGTACATATATGGATACAAATTTATGGTTATATAAAGCGAAAAAGACAATAAATGATATGCCTGTGCATAAGGAATTTTTTGTAAAAGAATTGTATGAGGGAGTGGAATGGAATGAACTTTCCAAAGGTGATCGTCTTAATTTTGGAAAGTTTTTCAAGAACGCTGTTATGGACGGAAAAATTCATGGCATTATTTATATAGGGAAAGCTGCTAACAATTCAGCGCTATATAGAAAAGAATATTAAAATCATTTAAATTGCAGGTGGTGCAGATAGGAAATTTGAGAGTGTACATATAAGACAGTAAAAGAAAGACTTTGTATGTCTAAATCTAGTAGAACAGGCACACGTATTTTGCATTGGGTAATTTGGCACATAGTTAGATCCTTATAGGTTCTGCACTAACTCCTGCGTAATATCCCCTTGGCAACAAGGGCGCACTTCTATACGGGGTAAACCCGTATCGTGCGTCCATCTCCGGCCTAAGAACCGCTGCTTCGCAGCGGTTGGCCTCGGAAACGCCTCGCTGCGGCTCGGTGTGCGAAGCTGACAGCCCGGACTAGTCGAAAGTCCGGGCTGTTTTGCGTCGCTGCGCTCCGTTCAAGGGGCTGCACCCCTTGCGCCGCTTTGCGGCTATCCCTGCCCCGCCGGTGGTGTCACGTTTTTTGCTTCAACACTGTCACACGATTAGCCTGCTTTTCCAAAATTCCCACATAACAATAGTAGAGCCCATATACATAGGCCGCCTGTCTTGCGCAGGCGGCCTAAATCTATTTCAGGAGGTATTTTCCATGAAGCAAAAATCATCACAGGAGCTTTTGCAGGAGATGCAGATCGCCGGGCAGAAGCGAGATCAGGCGCAGCACAAGCTGGAACGCCTGGAAAACCGTGCCGCCTATCTTCAAAAGGGAGAACGGGCCAAACGCACCCACCATCTCTGTAACATCGGCGGGACGGTGGAGCATTTCATCCCGGCCACCAGGGAGATGGACAAGGCTGCAATCTATCTGCTGTTCGAGCAGTTGACCGAGCTTCCGGAAGTACAGACGTTTCTCGCACATTATGAAGGAGGTGATCCGCCATCGCACTCTACCACTTCCATGTGACC
Organism: Clostridiales bacterium; assembly: GCA_021199695.1. Taxonomy (GTDB): domain Bacteria; phylum Bacillota; class Clostridia; order Oscillospirales; family Oscillospiraceae; genus Onthomonas. Next base: position 553 of record JAJQHP010000136.1, on the reverse strand, counting down.
CAGATCAAGCGCAGCGCCGGTCAATCCGCCGTCGCTTCCGCTGCCTATCGCTCCGGCGAACGGCTGTACAGCGAATACTACGGCGAGGTCAGCGATTACACCCGCAAGGACGGCGTGGTCTGCTCTGAGATTTTACTGCCTAGCCACGCTCCACCGGAGTACGCAGACCGGCAAACCCTCTGGAACGCCGTTGAAAAAGCGGAGTCCGGCAAAAAAGCACAGCTGGCATACAGCTTCGACATTGCCTTGCAGAGCGAGTTCTCTATGGAGGAGAACATCGCCCTTGCAAGGCAATTCTTGTTAGACGAGTTTGTCAGCCGGGGCATGATCGTAGACTACGCCGTCCACTTGCCGGACAAGGAGGGCGGTATTGCCAATCCCCACTTTCATGTCATGTGTCCCATCCGTCCCTTAAAGGAAAACGGCGAATGGGATGCCAAACAGCACCGGGAATATCTGGTTGATGAGAGCGGCGCTCCCATCCTGGACGATGCCGGTCACAGGAGGTTCAATGCCGTTCCCACCACCGACTGGGGCAGCCCGGAGACGCTGG
>JAJQHP010000014.1 GCA_021199695.1 Clostridiales bacterium | reverse complement strand
CGAGGGCATGGGCTGCTTCATGAGCCGTGAAAAGCCCAAGCCGAAGCCGGTGTTCACGAACAATTAAGTGGCTAGTGGTTAGTGGCTAGTGACCGGAGCCGCAAACACTATTTCTCATAAATCCATCGCTTACTTCACATAAAAATTTAGGAGGAACTTACTATGAAAGTCGGCATTATCGGTGCAGGCACCATGGGCCAGGGCATTGCCAAGGCGTTTGCCCAGTGTGGGATTCAGGTCGCCCTGTGCGACATCAAGCAGGAGTGGGCCGAGGGCGGCAAGGCCAAGATCGAGAAGGGCTATGCCCGTCTGGTGGCCAAGGGCAAGCTGACCCAGGAGAAGGTGGACGCCATCCTGGCCGCCATCACTCCGGGCCTGAAGGAGGATCTGTGCGCAGACTGCGATCTGATCGTGGAGGCCGCCTTTGAGGACATGAAGGTGAAGAAGACCACCTTCTCCGAGCTGGACGCCATCTGCAAGCCGGAGTGCATCCTGGCCTCCAACACCTCCTCTCTGTCCATCACCGAGATCGGCAAGGGCATCAGCCACCCTGTCATCGGTATGCACTTCTTCAACCCCGCCGACCGGATGAAGCTCATCGAGGTCATCGCCGGGGCCAACACCGCCCCCGAGACGGTGGAGACCATCAAGGCCATCTCCGTCCAGATCGGAAAGACCCCCGTCCAGGTCAACGAGGCCGCCGGTTTTGTGGTCAACCGCATCCTCATCCCCATGATCAACGAGGCCGCCTTTATCAAGATGGAGGGCGTGTCCGACATCGAGGGCATCGACACCGCCATGAAGCTGGGCGCCAACCACCCCATGGGCCCCCTGGAGCTGGGCGACTATGTGGGCCTGGACATCTGCCTGGCCATTATGGACGTGCTGTATCAGGAGACCGGCGACAGCAAGTACCGGGCCTGCCCGCTGCTGCGGAAGATGGTCCGGGGCGGCCAGCTGGGCGTCAAGTCCGGCAAGGGCTTCTATGTCTACAACGCTGACCGCACCAAGACCCCGGTGGATCAGCTGTAAGACACAACGCATCATATCATTCCGACCGACCATGCAGCTTTGACCGGCTGCATGGTTCGGACTGTGGAGATTATATTAGGAGGACTCTTTTATGGAATTCACGCTGAACAGAGAGCAGCAGCTGGCACAGAAGATGTTCCGTGACTTCGCCCAGAACGAGGTCAAGCCTCTGGCCCAGGAGGTGGACGAGGAGGAGCGCTTCCCCGTAGAGACGGTGCGGAAGATGGCTAAGCTGGGCATGATGGGCATTTACTTCCCCAAGAGCGTGGGGGGAGCCGGCGGCGACGTGCTGACCTACGTCCTGGCCGTGGAGGAGCTGAGCAAGGTCTGCGGCACCACAGGCGTCATCCTGTCCGCCCACACCTCCCTCTGCGCCGCCCCCATCTATGAAAACGGCACCACCGAGCAGAAGGCCAAGTATCTGCCCAAGCTGTGCTCCGGCGAGTGGCTGGGCGCCTTCGGCCTGACCGAGCCCGGCGCAGGCACCGACGCCCAGGGCCAGCAGACCACCGCCGTCCTGGACGAGGAGACCGGCGAGTGGGTGCTCAACGGCTCCAAGATCTTCATCACCAACGCGGGCTATGCCAATGTGTTCATCATCATCGCCGTCACCGGCACCGTGCTGGACCGCCGCGGCCGCAAGCAGAAGGAGATCTCCGCCTTCATCGTGGAGCGCACTGACCCCGGTTTCTCCGTAGGCAAGCACGAGAAGAAGATGGGCATCCGCGGCTCCTCCACCTGCGAGCTGATTTTTGAGGATTGCCGTATTCCCAAGGACCGTCTGCTGGGCAAGAAGGGCAAGGGCTTCGCCCTGGCCATGAAGACCCTGGACGGCGGCCGGATCGGCATCGCCTCCCAGGCCCTGGGCATCGCCGAGGGCGCCATCGACGAGACCGTGGCCTACGTCAAGGAGCGGAAGCAGTTCGGCCGTTCCATCGCCCAGTTCCAGAACACCCAGTTCGAGCTGGCCGAGATGAAGGCCCGTGTGGACGCCGCCAAGTATCTGGTCTACAAGGCCGCCCTGAAGAAGCAGGAGGCCATGGACGGCGCGAAGGTGCGCTACAGCGTGGAGGCCGCCGAGGCCAAGCTCATCGCCTCCCGCACCGCCAGCGACGTGACCCGCCGCTGCCTGCAGCTGTTCGGCGGCTACGGCTACACCCGTGACTATCCCATGGAGCGCATGATGCGGGACGCCAAGATCACCGAAATCTACGAGGGCACCAGCGAAGTCCAGATGATGGTCATTTCCGGCGACCTGCTGAAATAAAGGAGGACTTTGACAATGAAAGCGATTGTTTGTGTAAAACAGGTTCCCGATACCTCCGGCAAGGTGGCCGTCAAGCCGGACGGCACCCTGGACCGTGCATCCATGGCCACCATCACCAACCCGGACGACCTGTCCGCCCTGGAGGCCGCGCTGGAGCTGAAGGAGTCCACCGGCTGCGAGGTTATCGCCGTCTCCATGGGCCCCTTCACCGCAGAGGGCATGCTCCGGGAGTGCATCGCCCGGGGCGCTGACCGGGCCGTGCTGATTTCCGGCCGTGAGTTCGGCGGCTCCGACACTTTCGCCACCTCTCAGATCATCGCCGCCGCCATCAACAAGATCGGCGTGGAAAAGGGCGACGTGGTGTTCTGCGGCCGTCAGGCCATCGACGGCGACACCGCCCAGGTCGGCCCCCAGATCGCCGAGAAGCTCCACCTGCCCCAGGTCTCCTATGTGGCGGGCATTGAGCAGGACGGCGACGCCCTGATCTGCAAGCGCATGCTGGAGGACGGCTATATGATGGTCAGGGTCCAGACCCCCTGCCTGCTGACCTGCATCAAGGAGCTGAACACCCCCCGGTATATGTCCGTCCCCGGCATCTTCGAGTGCTATGACAAGCCTCTGGAGATCATGGACTACGAGGCTCTGAAGGATGACCCCCTGATCGAGACCGACACCATCGGCCTGAAGGGCTCTCCCACCAACGTGTTCAAGAGCTTCACGCCTCCCCAGAAGGGCGCAGGCACCATGGTAAAGGACGCCGCCGAGCTGGCCGGCATCCTGGACAGCAAGCATCTGATCTGAGAGAGGAGCATATAGAATGTCTGAATACAATTTCACCGATACCGCCGCGTTCCACGGCGTTTGGGTACTGTGCGAGCAGCGGGATGGCGTGATTCAGTCCATTAGCTACCAGCTGCTCAGCGAGGGCCGCAAGCTGGCCAACGACCTGGGTGTGGAGCTGTGCGGCGTCGTCCTGGGCAGCGATATTCCCGAGCAGTATATCAAGGCCCTGGGCGGCTACGGCGCCGACCGGGTGTACTACTGCAACCACCCCCTGCTGAAGGACTACACCACCGGCGCTTACACCAAGGCCCTGTGCGACCTGGTGATGGAGAAGAAGCCGGAGATCCTCCTCATCGGCGCCACCAACCTGGGCCGTGACCTGGGCCCCCGCTGCGCCGCCCGGCTCCACACCGGCCTCACCGCCGATGCCACCCATCTGGACATCGACACCGGCAAGTATGTTCAGTTCCTGACGGAGAGCTCCTCCCTGGACATGAGCAAGCAGACCTTCAACTATGAGGACCGCAACCTGAAGATGACCCGTCCGGCCTTCGGCGGCCACCTGATGGCCACCATCATCTGCCCCCGGTTCCGTCCTCAGATGTCCACCGTCCGCCCCGGCGTCATGCAGACCCAGGAGTTCGACGAGGCCGGCGCTGCTAAGACCATCGTGGAGAGCGTCGCCGCCGACCTGAAGCCGGAGGATCTGGGCGTGGAAGTGCTGGAGATCAAGAAGTCCGCCGGCAAGCTGGTGGACCTGATCGGTGCGGACATCATCGTCTCCGTGGGCCGCGGCATCGGCAAGGATGTGGACAAGGGCCTGGAGCTGGCCCAGCAGCTGGTGGACGCCCTGGGCGGCGGCGTGGTCGGCGCCTCCCGTGCCGTGGTGGACGCGGGCTGGCTGTCCTCTGACCATCAGGTGGGCCAGACCGGCAAGACGGTGCATCCCAAGGTCTATGTGGCCCTGGGCATCTCCGGCGCCATCCAGCACACCGCCGGTATGCAGGACTCCGAGACCATCATCGCCATCAACAAGAATGACTCTGCCCCCATCTTCCAGGTGGCGGATTACGGCATCGTGGGCGACCTGTTCACCGTGGTGCCCCAGCTGGTGGCGGAGATCAAGGCAATCAAGGCCAGCAAGTAAGCTGTCCCTCCCCCAAAAAGCAGTTCAGCCGCGCCACGGGACCCCGTGGCGCGGCTTTTGCGGCAAAAAGACCGCTCCGTGAACCCATCATCTTCACGGAGCGGTTTTCTTTTGTCAGAACGTTCGTCAGGAGCCCAGGATACGGCGCACCGCCACAATGCGACTGGTGTTCACCGAGCTGATGACAATGCCGTAGTCCTCCCCCAGGGCGCTGACCATCTGGCCGTTGCCGATGTAAATGCCCACATGGCCGCTGTAGCAAATCAGGTCGCCTTCCTCCGCCTCACTGTAGGACACGCCCACGCCGCAGGAGGCCTGGGAGCCGGAGTAGTGGGGCAGGGAGTAGCCAAAGTGGGCGTAGACCTGCATGGTGAAGCCGGAGCAGTCGCACCCCTCCGTCAGGCTGGTGCCGCCCCAGACATAGGGGTTCCCCACGAATTGCAGGGCGTAGGCCACCACATCGCTGCCGGTAACGCCAGACGAACTGGAAGAACCGGACGAACTGGAACTGCTGGACGAGCCGGAAGAACCGGACGAACCGGAGCTGCCTGTCGCTTCGACAGAGCTCCGAGACCAGGAGAACACTCTCGAGCGCGACTCCCGTGTAGGGCAGGAAAACATACTCGGGGGGGGGGGGGGGGGGGGCGGGGG
>JAJQHP010000070.1 GCA_021199695.1 Clostridiales bacterium | reverse complement strand
TGGAGCGGGGCATATCCCGGCCCTCGCCGACCACCCGCTTGAGCCAGTAGACAGGCACAGTACCCTCCACGCTCTCCAGCAGGCCGTCCTCAGCTTCCAGCTCGCTGAGGGGCACCTCGTTGATGGAGAAGTCCTCGGCCACGCCGTAGCTGATGGAGCCGGAGCCCAGGCCGTAGCCCTCACCCGCCTTGGCGGTGTAGAAGTCCCACAGGGTGGTGTTGATGCTGACCCCCGCCTCGGCGAACAGGGTCTGGAGGTCACGGCCGCCGGTCATGCTGTCGCTGGCGGCGGCGGCGGTGCTGTTCACGCTGAACAGGCTGTACACCGTGTCCGAGCTGAGAGGCAGGGTGCCGTCGTTCTCCAGCAGGACGACACCCTCGTCGGCGATCTGCTCTGCCAGAGCGTCCTCGGCGTCGCCGATGGTCTCGGCGGTGTAATCGGCGGTGTAGTAGTCCAGGTCAAGGCCGGTGGTGTCTACGGCGGAGTTGTCCACCGAGATGTCGAAGCCGTTCATAATGCTGTTCACCATCCGTGCGTAGGTGGGCAGCAGAGAGTCCACCGCCACCATCACCACCACGAGGACGAGACAGAGCACGCTCCGCAGCAGGGTTGTGACGATTTTTCCTGCCAGACCCGGGTGTTTTTTCTTCCCTTCCATAAAAAATTCCTCCTATCCGGTTTTGCCGGGTTTTCCCGGCTGGATAGGAGGATGATAGCAAATTATTTTTCAAATGTGGTCGCTTTTGCCGCAGACTGTCGATTTTCTGCCGCAGACTGTCCCTCCAGCGGGAAGGTGAGCCGGAGCCGGAATACCTGGTTTTCTCCGCTGATCTGGAAAATTCCATGATAGCGCTCGGCGATGCTCTGGATGCTCCGCAGGCCGAAGCCGTGCCAGTTCCTGTCCCCCTTGCCGGTCTCCGGCAAACCGTCCTTCAGGGGCAGCTCGCCCTGATAGGGGTTCTCCACCTGCACCAGCACCAGGTCGGATCGCCGCCGCACCGTCACCCGGATGAGGCGGCTTTCCTCGTCCAGTGCGGCCACCGCCTCCATGGCGTTGTCCAGAGCGTTGCCGAACAAGGTGTACAGGTCTACCGTATCCAGGAAGGTCAGGGCGCTCCCCTCCGCCAGACAGATCAGGGTGATGTGCTCCTGCTGACAGCGAAGGCTCTTTTCTGTGAGCACCGTGTTCAAAATCTCGTTTCCCGTCTCGATTTTGGTGTCGTAAATCATCACCGCATCCTGGAGAGAGTCGATGACGGTGTTCCGGTACTCCGGCTCATTGATGTGCCGGAGGGCCTCCACCTGATGCTTCAAATCGTGGCACTTCTGGTTGATAAGCTGGATGGTGTCCCGGCTCATCTCATATTGGGCCTTCTGCTGCTGCCAGAGCTGCTGCTGGAGCGCCAGCTCCTGCTCCAACCCCTGCTTCTGCTGCTGACGGAGCTGACCGTAGAGGGCCCCGGTGCAGCAGAACAGGGCGTAGACGGCATGAACCACTTCAAACTCATAGGCGGAGGCCAGTGCGCTCATAACCAGCACCACCGCCAGCACGCCCAGGGTCAGGCTGAGGGAGTTGAGGGCGCTGGTGACATAGTGGCCCTTCTGCACCATTTTACGGACAAACAGCAGGTACACCACCCCATAGACCAGGATGCTGTTTAAAAAATAGAGGGGAGAGCCCACCGAGACGTCCACCGGAGCCAGCGCCCAGCCCTCCAGCAGCCGGAGGCAGTAGGCGATGTGCTCCATCAGGTAGGCGCAGGCGGCGCAGTACGCCGCCTCCCGCAGCGGCACCCGGCAGACGCCCAGAATCATCGGAATCAGCAGGACAAACAGCAGGCCGCACCAGAACAGCGTGGAAAGGTATCCGCCCTGTGTACTGGACTGCTCCTGTAGCAAACCGAATTCCTGCTCATTCCGATACGCTGCCACAAGAAAGGCCAGCTGATAAAAGAGGCAGACGCAGGCCGCAAATCCGACCACCCGCAAAACCGGCCTCCTTCGTTTTTCCAGGGGCAGGATAAAGACCAGCACCGCGGTCAGCATCTCCATGGGATAAAAGAGAAAGCCTGAACTGAAATGTTCCTGTACCGCCGTCATCATAGCTCCACCCCCAGATACTCGGAATATGCCTGTAAAAATGGCTTTCGTCTCGGTCGGCTGAAGGGCAGCTCATGGCCGGAGACGTTGACGCTCTCCCGCCCCACCGAGGTCACATATTGCAGATTCACCAGATAGTGCTGGTTGCAGCGGGCAAAGCTGGCCCCCTCCAGCTGCCGCTCCAGGTCGCTCAGGGTGGCCCGGAGGTGGTAGGTCACGGTGGGGGTGACGACGCTGAGGGCGTGGTTCTGCACCTCCGCGTAGAGGATGTCCCCGGAGGACACCTTTATCAGCCGGTCGCCCTGGGGCAGGAGCAGGCTGCGGCTCTGGTTCCGCCGGAGCAGGGCCATGACCCGGTCCATGCTCATTTTCAGCTGGGCATAGGTCACCGGTTTCAGCAGGTAGTCCAGGGCGTTCACCCGGTAGCCCTCCACGGCGTACTGGGCCATAGAGGTGACAAAGACCAAAATCACCTCGTTGTCCTGCTGCCGGATGCGCCGGGCGGCCTCCATGCCGTCCAGGTTGGGCATCTCGATGTCCATGAGGATCAAATCCCAAATCGGGCGGTAGTTCTCCACCACGTCCAGCCCGTCGGGAAACAGGGTGGTTTGCAGCTCCGTCCCCGTCTCCCGGCCGTACCGCTGGGCATACCCCTGTAGCTGCCGGGCGCAGACGGGGTCGTCCTCCACAATGGCGATACGGGGCATGGCAATCCCTCCTTGGGGCTCAATCTGAAACCATTATAACAGCAATTTTGACAGAAGTAAATGAATGCGGTTTGAAAAAGGGGGAGAATCTGCCGGTTTGATCATATTGTGGGCCTGTCATCGCAGGCCGCAATGATAGAATCTTTGAAAATGCAACTTACCGCCCCTATCAATTCCAAACAGGCAAGGAAAACATTTGGAAATAGAATTGTTCTTTTTGGTGATTCTGTCTAAAATAGAAAACAGAAGCACCATTTCCGTTTGCATTTTTATCAAAACAACAAGGAGTGATCGATATGAAGCCCTACATTCCCATCCTGAACACCACCCTGGAGCTGGCGGATTGCCAGAAGGAATGGTTCCTGGACGAGACCTACCACTGCTGGTGCCTGGAGGACATCCTCTACACCTTGAAAGCCACCACCCCCAAATTCCAGCGCATGAGCATCTTTGTGCCCCAGGCCTATCTGAACGCCGACGGCACGGTGAACCCGGAGGGCGTCTGCGGTGCGTTTAACGCCCAAAACGCTCCTGTGGTCTTTGAGAACAACTCCGCCGGATATATGCAGATGCCCCACACCTGGCTGGGCGGCCCCCGGGACGAGGCCCCCAAGTACCTCCAGCGGGGCATGGTGTACGTCACCTGCGGCAGCCGGGGCCGGGAGTCCCGGGACCAGGACGGCAACCTGTGCGGCAAATCTCCGTGGACGCTAATTGATCTGAAAACCGGCATCCGGTTCCTGCGCCACAACGCCGCTGCCCTTCCCGGGGACATGAGCCGTATGGTCTCCGTGGGCTGGAGCGCCGGCGGGGCCATGTCCACCCTGGTCTCTGTCACCGGCGACCACCCGGACTATCTGCCCTATCTGGAGCAGAACGGCGCGTTTATGGACGAGTCCGACGCCGTCTTTGCCGGGCAGATTTATTGCCCCATCATCGACCTGGAGCACGCCGACCTGGCCTACGAGTGGCAGTTCCAGAAGGACCCGGAGAACGAGGCCTCTCCCGCCGGCCCTGCGGGCACCTTCACTCCCTTCCAGGCGGCCCTGTCCCAAAAGCTGGCTGCGGAGTACATCACCTATTTCAACTCCCTGGGTCTGAAGCACCCGGTCACAGGGGAGCCCTTCACCCTGAATGAGGACGGACGAAGCGGCTCCGCCTATGACTACCTCATGGCCTGCCTGGAGGAGTCCGTCGGAGATTATCTCTCCCGGCTGGACCGGGGGGAGCTGCCGGAGAAATATACCAGCGGCGACTACCTGACCGGCAACTATACCCATCTGGTGGACGCCCCCAAGCCCGACGACGGGCCGGAGGGCAAGGACGACGTGGGTCTGCACCACGCTGGTGCGGCGGTAGCCATGCCCCCGCTGGACGGCGGTATGGACGGCGACAAGCCCTCCGGGCCTCCCAGCCTGGGCGACCTGGTCTCCCGTCCGCCCAAGGGAGTGCCCTATGTGGGGCTGGAGTTCCCCAAGGTGGAGGCACCGGGCACAGACAAGACCGGCTGGCTCGCCTGGGACGGCAAGCAGGCGAAGATCTCCGATCTGGACACCTATCTGCTCAGCCATCGCCGCCGGATGAAACCCTGCACCAGCTTCGACACCCTGAACATGGACAGCGGCGAGAACCAGGAGTTCGGCACTCCGGAGCAGGATTATATTCACTTTAACGCAGATATCCCCGCCGCGCTGGAATCGCTGAAAGAGGCGTTCCCGGAGGAATATGCCCGGTATTATGAGTCCTGGGCCAAGGTGCGGGGCGACGATGCCCTGGCGGAGCGGCGGCGTCTCATCAACCCCATGGGTTATCTGGCCGGCGACCTGAGCGTCTGCGCCCCCGCGGGACACTACCGCATCAACGTGGGTGCCTGCGACGCAGACACCGCCTTCATCGTCTCCATGTCCCTGGCGGTCAAACTGGCCAACCTGGGCAAGGACGTGGAATATCACCTGATCTGGGACAAGCCTCACTGTGAGGCGGACTACCCCTTCGAGGTCTGCGACTGGATCGAGAAGCTCTGCCAGTGATAGTCTCCCCCCGTACTCCCTATAAAAGCGCCGGACAGAAGCCATGGCTCTGTCCGGCGCTGCCTTTTCCGTTTGCCTCTCTCTGCTCAGAGG
>JAJQHP010000045.1 GCA_021199695.1 Clostridiales bacterium | reverse complement strand
GGCTTTGACCTGTCCGATGCGGCTGTTTCGGGCGCGGAGGGGTTCTACGAGCTGCGCCTGCTGCCGGAGCTGTCCGGGCTGGAGCTCAGCTACGTGGCCCTGCTGGACGAGGACACCGTCATGATTCTCACCTGAGAGCAGCAGGACGCCCTGCTCACCCTGGACCTGGAGACGGGGGCTTTGGAGACATTATGTCAACTGGACTGGTCGGAGACGATTTCTGATAACGCCTCCAACGACCCAGAGGAGTGGAGCTGGTGCAGCCGGTATTTTCTCTCTGTCGACCCCATCGTTATCATCAGCTCCGGCCAGGAGGAGCAGTGCCTTCTGGTGTACGAGGATGGGACAACAACGGAGCTGCCCGTCTCCTATGACGACAGCTTCCCCAACTATTACAGCTGCGTCTACACCCGGGACGCCATTTACTGGTACACCTCCGGCAAATACGGCCTCCGGCGGATGGACCTGGACACTCTGGAAATCACTCAGGTGGGCGCCGTCCCGGTAGGCTACCTCTATAGCTGGCTGGAGTGCGTGACTGCCCAGGGAGAGGCGGTGCTCTTCGCCGACACCACCGGCGGAGACGCCGTGACCCTGTTGATGAGCCTGGAAACAGGGGAGCTGACCGCCGTCTATGACGGCTCCTGTGGGGAGAGCCTCGTCCAGCGATGGGAGGTGTCAGTGAGTGAGGTGGAGAACTCTATGAGCGACTTCACCCTCACCGCCTATGCCGGGGCCCGCCAGGCCGAGGGGATGTTTTCCGTCTCTCTGCTCACCCAATACCCGGAGACGGTGACTGCAACGGACTATGTGGGCTGGCTTTGCCCCGCCCGCCAGGGGCAGGTCTCCGGCAGATGCCTGCTCTATCTGGAGTGGTCGGACGGAACGCTGTCCCCCATTCTCTGGGACTACGGGGCAGACAGCCTGACCGGCGGAAAGATGACGTCGGTAACGCTGCTCCAGCCGGAGGCGTACAGCGACGCCACAGAACGGGCCGTCCGGATGTCAGAGCAGTACGGGGTGTACATCTACACAGGGGAAGCGGTGCTGGATGCGCCCATCTCCGATTACACCCTGTCCGTCTGTGACGACGCCGACGGTATCGACGCCGCTCTCGACGCCCTGGAGGAGGCTTTTTCCCGCTACCCGGAGGGCTATCTGGCCCAGCTGGGGGGCAGCGACACCCGGGGCATCTGCATCTATATCTCCGGCACCATGACCCCTGTCGATCCCGGTCAGAGCATCTCCAACCCCGGCGGGCTGTCCTGCCAGGTGGGCGATCTGGAGGTCATCGCCCTGGACGCCGACGGCTTTGTCCGGGCCCAGGATGTGATCCACGAGCTGACCCATATCCTGGATCACCAGCTCTGGCTGGCCCTGGACGAGGACGTCTGGAACAGCATGAACCCGGAGGGGTTCGAATACCACTACGCCTACATCGACGGGGACGGCGTGAGCTACGAGTGGGGAGATACCACCTACACCGCCGACGGCTCCGCCTACTATAACGGGGACGTGGAGAGCGTCTACTTTGTGGACGCCTACTCCACCACCTATCCCACGGAGGACCGGGCCAGACTGATGGAATACCTGCTGGCCGACCCGGACAGCGGGCCGAACTACTGGTTCTCCAGCTCCCACATCCAGGAAAAGCTGACCTGGTATTTTTCCCTCATCCGGGCGGAATTCGATACTGACGGCTGGCCGGAGCAGACCGTCTGGGAGGCGGAGCTGGCGGAGGCGGCGGGATAAAACCCACCACAAAATGAAGGCATCACCGTACAAATGCGTCTGCGGCGTCTGGCAGCTATTTTCCGCCAGAAATGCGTTAGCAAAAGTTTGACGTACATCCAGTACGCCTGCACTTTTGCACCTTTTTCTAAAGCACTGGCCGAATGGCCGATTCCGCTTTAGCGCAAATGCAGGGAGCGATGGCCGCAAGGCCATGCGAGTCGCTGACGGAAAATTTCTCGCCAGCCGCTCTTGCCGATTTATGCGGTAATGCCTGAAAATCATCGGGGCGATTTGCCCCGGACAAAAGAGGCGACCAGATATGAATGAACAGATGCTGCAATATGGACGGGCCCGGTCGGTAATCCGGGAGCTGTTTGAGTACGGCAACCAGCGGGCGGCCGTGGTGGGCCGGGAGAAGGTATACGACTTCTCCCTGGGCAACCCCAGCGTGGCCCCACCTCCCCAGGTGAACGACACCATCCGCCGTCTGCTGGACGAGACGGACCCCTGCCTCCTTCACGGCTACACCAGTGCGCCGGGGGACCCGGTGGCCCGGGGACAGATCGCTGCCTCTCTCCGGCGGCGGTTCGGGGTGGACTGCACGGCGGACCAGCTCTATCTCACTGCAGGGGCCGCCGCCGCGCTGAGCTGCTGTCTCCTGGGCCTGTGCGAGCCGGGAGACGAGGTGGTGGTCTTTGCCCCCTATTTCCCGGAGTATCAGGTGTTTATCCACACCGCCGGGGCGGTGATGAAGCTGGTGCCCCCGGAGACGGAGAACTTCCAGATCGACTTCGACGCCCTGGAGGGGCTGCTGTCCCCCAAGACCCGGGCGGTGATCGTCAACTCCCCCAACAACCCCTCCGGGGCGGTGTATACCCGGGCGACGCTGGAGCGTCTGGCCGCGCTGCTGGAGGACCGGCAGAACCGGTGGGGACACCCCATCTACCTCATCAGCGATGAGCCCTACCGGGAGATCGCCTTCGCCGGGGTGGAGGTGCCCTATCTCCCCAAGCTGTACGACAACACCCTGGTCTGCTACTCCTGGTCCAAGTCCCTGTCCCTCCCGGGCGAGCGCATCGGCTATGTCTACGTCCCCGGCAGCGTGGAGGACAGCGAGGCCGTCTATGCCGCCGTGGCCGGGGCGGGCCGGGCGCTGGGCTATGTCTGCGCCCCCAGTCTGCTCCAGCGGGTGGCGGGGGCCTGCTGTGACATGACCGCCGACCTGTCGGTGTACGAGGAAAACGCCAAGCTGCTGGTCACTGAGCTGACCAAGATGGGCTACCGGTGCCCGGTGCCCGGGGGCACCTTCTACCTGTTCCCCCAGTCCCTGGAGCCGGACGATGAGGCGTTCTCCAACGCCGCCCGGGAGCTGGATCTGCTGCTGGTGCCCGGGCGGGGCTTCGGCTGTCCCGGCCACGTCCGCATCGCCTTCTGCGTGCCCACCGAGCGCATCGAGCGCTCGCTGCCGGTGTTTGCGAAGCTGGCGGGGCGGTACAAACGGTAAAGGAGAGCACGGCTCATGCGGATACTGGCCATCGACTACGGCGACGCCCGGACCGGGATCGCCATCTCCGACCCCCTGGGGATGCTGGCGGGGTACACCACCGTCATCCACAGCCGGGACCAGGACCGGGTGGTGGAGGAGCTGAATGTGCTCATCCGGGACCATCAGGTGGAGGAGCTGGTGCTGGGTCTGCCGAAAAACATGAACGCCACCCTGGGCGACCGGGCGGAGAAGAGCGAGGCCCTGGCCCGGCGGCTGCGGGAGGAGACGGGTCTTCCCGTCACCCTCTGGGACGAGCGGCGGACCACGGTGGACGCCCACCGCATCCTGTCGGAGAACGGGCGGCACGGCAAGAAACGGAAGAATACGGTGGACGCCGTGGCGGCCTCCCTCATTCTGGAGGGGTTCCTGACCTACCGGCGGCTCCACCCTTTGGAGAAGGAGGGAGACGGCGGTGTTTCTGGACTCTGACGAGAAGCGGGTGCTCATCCCGGTAGAAAACGAGGACGGCAGCGAGACGGTCTATGAGCTGGATGACCTGGTGGAGGTGCTGGACGACACCTTCGGTATTTTCCTCCCCGCCAAGGGGGCGGAGGGCGGCGCCGTAGTGCTCCGTCTGGTGGGAGATGACGAGGAAAAGGCGGAGAGCTATGAGTCCGTGGAGGATGAGTCGCTGGAGCAGACCGCCTTTGATCTGTACCGGGCCAAGTGCCTGACCCTGGACGACACGGACGGGGGCCTCTGGGATTTGATTGTATGATGAAAACGCGGGTATATTGCCCCGAATGCGCGCCGTCCCGTTTCTCAAAGCCGAACGGGATGGCGCTCATTCGTTCGAATCGGGCAGAATTTGGAGAAGAAGACGAAAACGGGAAATCGGTCAACGGAGTTTTTCGGAAAAATTACAAAAAATTGATTGATTCTTCCGGGCAACTTCGCTATAATACGTAGTGTGCAGGAAATGATTCACCCCCACATTCAGCCGTCCGGGATTCTGGGCGGCTGAAAACAACGACTGATTAAAGGAGAGTGCTTATGAGCAAGAAGTATGTTTACCTCTTCCACGAAGGCAACAAGGATATGCGGGAGCTGCTGGGCGGCAAGGGCGCCAACCTGGCAGAGATGACCAATGCGGGAATGCCGGTTCCCAAGGGCTTCACCGTGACCACCGAGGCCTGCACTCAATATTATGAGGATGGCCGCAAGATCAACGACGACATCCAGGCGGAGATCCTGAAGAACCTTGCCATCCTGGAGGAGGAGAACGGCAAGAAGTTCGGTGATCCCGAGAATCCCCTGCTGGTGTCCGTCCGTTCCGGCGCCCGGGCCTCCATGCCCGGCATGATGGACACCATCCTGAACCTGGGCATCAACGACACCGTGGCCGAGGGCCTGGTGAAGCTGACCAACAACCCCCGTTTCGTCTACGACTCCTACCGCCGGTTCATCCAGATGTTCTCCGACGTGGTCATGGAGCTGCCCAAGCGGAACTTTGAGGATATCATCGACCAGGTGAAGGAGCAGAAGGGCGTCCAGCTGGACTCCGAGCTGGAGACCGAGGATATGCAGAGCCTGGTCAGCCAGTTCAAGGCCTTCTATCTGGAGCGCATGGGCGAGGAGTTCCCCCAGGATCCCAAGATCCAGCTCATGGAGGCTGTCCGCGCCGTGTTCCGCAGCTGGGACAACCCCCGCGCCCAGGTGTACCGCGCCATGAACG
>JAJQHP010000216.1 GCA_021199695.1 Clostridiales bacterium | reverse complement strand
CCAGGACACCCACCTGTTCACCGGCACCGTCATGGACAACATCCGCTACGGGCGGCTGGACGCCACCGACGAGGAGTGCATCCAGGCGGCACGTCTGGCCAACGCAGACGGCTTTATCCGCCGCCTGCCCGACGGATATGAGACCATGCTCACCGGAGACGGCAGCAACCTGTCCCAGGGCCAGCGGCAGCTGCTGGCCATCGCCCGGGCGGCCGTGGCCGATCCCCCGGTGCTGATCCTGGACGAGGCCACCTCCTCCATCGACACCCGGACGGAGCGGCTGGTGCAGGAGGGCATGGACGCCCTGATGAACGGGCGCACCTCCTTCGTCATCGCCCACCGGCTCTCCACCGTCCGCAACGCCGACTGCATCATGGTGCTGGAGCAGGGCCGCATCATCGAGCGGGGCACCCACGACCAGCTCATCGAGCAGAAGGGCAAGTATTATCAGCTCTATACCGGAAACGCCATCACGGCGTAAGCCCGGAAAACAGACACAGACCCGGCGGGGAGAAGTCTCCCTGCCGGGTCTGTCTGTGTACGGGATGATCTACTTTTCATGCACCTGCTTGCCGGTGAGGTGCTCAATGGTCAGGGCGATGAGCTGCGCCCGGTCGCCGTGCTTTTCCAGGGTCCGCTCCCACTCCTCCGGTGAGGGATAGTATTTCATCCCCAGCCTGATGAGCTGCCGCCGCTTCCGGTCCGGGTCGTCCACCAGCTCCGCCCGGCCGAAGGCGATCACGGAGACCAGCGTCCAGGCCCAGTCCCCCTCCTTCTGCTCGCCTGTGTTCCAGGTGGTGAAGCACACCTTGTCACAGGCCCGGAGGGAGTCGAGCCGGTGCCCCGCCTTCGCCCCGTGGAGGTAAATTTTCCCGTCCTCCGGGTCGTAGTAGAAATTCATGGGGATGCCGTAGGGATAGCCGTCGTCGCCGTTCACCGACAGGACGCCCCGGCGCTCCGTCTCCAGCAGACGGATGCACTCCTCCCGGCTGACCGCCTGTTTTGACCGTCTCATCTCACGAAACATGGGTCAGCCCTCCTCATTCCCAGCTCTTCCACACGTCCGGGCAGTAGCCCACGGTGGCCTGTTTGCCGTTGCGGACGATGGGGGTCCGGAGCAGACTGGGGTCCTCCAGCAGATGCTCCAGCTTCTGGCTGTCCAGGGCCAGATAGGAGAGCATGGCGGCGTCCGGGTGCTTTTCGTCGATGAGGTTTTCCAGCCCCACCGCCCGCACCACGGCGGTCAGCTCTCCCCGGCTCATGCCGTAGCGGAGCAGATCGATATTCTGAAACTTCACCCGGCGCTCCTTGAAGTAGCGCTGGGCCTTTTTCGTGTCAAAGCACTTGGACTTGCCGAAGATCTGAATGTTCATCCCTGTCCCTCCTCCGGGACCAGCTCCCGCCGGAGGGCCCGGTATTTCGCCCGCATCTCCGCCGCCCTGCCGCAGGTCATTTTGCCCTCGGTGCAGCCGCCGCAGACGCAGCCCGGGCCCATGTTCTCAAAAAGGGCCGGGGCCACGGGATAGACCAGTTTGTACATCTCCTCCGCCAGAGCCCGAATTTCCCACTGGGCCCGGTTGCAGCACCGCACCCGGAAGAAGTTTTGCAGGCTCCTGGCGTTCATGGTGACCACCATCTTGGTCTCGCAGGCGTTGGGGAGGACAAAACGGGCGTCCTCGTTGGCCAGCTTCTCCGCCTTTTTGTCCGCCTCCTGCTCGGAGAGCCCCTGGGCTGACAGCTCCTTCCGGTGCTTCTCCTGGAGGGCGGCGGCGATGTTCAGATAGTGCTGCCCCTCCTCCTCCATGGCCTGGAGAAAGGCGGCTTTGGCGGCGGGGTCGGCCTCCACCTCCGGGGGGATGACAAAGTGAAAATCGTCCAGCCGGACATACCGCTGGCTCTGGACGGAGTAGGAGGCGATACGGTGCCGGGTGATCTGGGCCAGCAGGGAACGGGACACCCCCTCGATGGCGAAGGTGAAGGAGGCGTGCTCGATGGGGCTGGCGTGGCCCAGTCCCGCCAGCATACGGACAAATTTGGCGTCCTTCTCCGGGGTGGACTTCTCCAGCAGGGCGTCCACCCCCGCGGCGGAGTAGCACAGCCGGGCGGCGGCGGCCACCACCCGCTGCGGCTCCGGGGTGTGGGCCAGCAGCTTGACGTTAAGCATATTCAAAACCTCCTGTTTTACGGTTTTGGCAGATTCCAGCGGTAGCGGGTGGCCAGCACCCGGAGCAAAAAGGTGACGCAGACGCCCGCGGCAATGGTCACCGGGCGGGCGAGGCCCGCCTGCTCCAGCAGATAGAAGGAGGCGGACCCGGCCAGAGCCGCCAGGGCGTAGATGTGCTTCGTCAGAATAAAGGGGATATCTCCCAGGATGATGTCCCGGAGCAGACCGCCGCCCACGGCGGTGATCATCCCCATGGACAGCACCAGGAACCAACGGTGCTCATAGCCCGCCTCCATGGTCACCAGGGAACCGGCTACGGCGAACAGCCCCAGTCCCAGGGCGTCTACCAGATTGTTGGCCCGCTCCACCATGGCCTCCTCCCGCTGCCACACGTCCTTATGGTATCGGGCCAGGAAAAAGACGAGCAGGGCCATGAGCAGGGCGATGATCACCCCCGCCCGGTTGGAGAACAGGGCGGGAGGGGTCTCGCCCAGCAGCACGTCCCGGAGCATCCCCCCGCCCATGGCGGTGACCACCGCCAGAAAGAGGATGCCGAACAGGTCGGCCCCCTTCCGGCAGGCCACCATGGCCCCGGAGATGGCGAAGGCCGCCGTCCCCAGCAGGTCGCAGAGACGGTAGGCGATATCGGTCAGCAGCATGGCGGCACCTCACAGATAGACGGGCCAGCTCATCAGCCAGTAGCCCATGACGCCGGACAGGATACCCAGCAGCGCACCGGCGACCACGTCCCGGGGAAAGTGGACGCCTCCTACCACCCGGCAGAGGGCCAGCACTACCCCGGCCAGGAGAAAGCAGACCCCCACGGGGGGCAGCAGCCAGAGCAGGGTCATGGCGATGACAAAGACGGAGAACACGTGGCGGCTGGGAAAGCTCCTGCCCCGGGTGTTCTTGTGGATGAGAGGCTGAATGTCCAGCACCTCGTAGGGCCGGGGCCGGTTCCAGAGGCTGCGGAACAGGGAGATGATGACAAAGCTGATTCCGGGCACCAGCAAAACGGGCATCCAACGCAGGTCGCCCCGGAAAATCAGCACCAGCAGACACAGGGGATAGGTCACATAGCACACCAGGGGGATGGCGGTGTTCACCGCCAGCAGCGCCCTTGTCCGCCCCGGCGTGCGAAAGGGGGCGGAGAGGCGCTCATACTGCTCTTTTGTCATGGGTATCCTTTCCGGGAGCCGCCTCCGGCAGCACCGGCAGACCGGTGAGACGGCGGCGCACCATGTCAAAGGCGGCGAGCACGGCGCTGTTGCGCACACGGTCCCGGGCAGTCCCCAGGTGCGTCTCCTTCACCCAGACCCGGCCGCCGTGGGCCAGGCCGATATAGACCAGCCCCACCGGGTTGCCCCGGTCGTCCGGGTCGGGGCCGGCCACCCCGGTGACGGAGACGGCCAGATCGCTGCCCAGCACCCGGCAGGCCCCCAGGGCCAGGGCCCGGGCGGTCTGGGGAGAGACGGCTCCAAACTTGTCCAGCGTCTCCTGGGGGACCCCCAGGACGCTGTGCTTGACCTCGTTGGTGTAGCAGACCACCCCGCCCTTGAATACCTGGGACGCCCCGGCCAGGTCGGTCATCCGCTTAGCGGCCAGGCCCCCGGTGCAGCTCTCGGCGGTGGAGAGGGTCAGCCCCTGCTCCCGGAGCAGCCGGGAGACCTGTTCCTCCAGACTGCCCACGTCCGCCCCGTAGACCAGGTCGCCGAACCGGGCCCGGAGCTCCTGCTCCACCGGCTCCAGCATGGCCCGGGCCTCCGCCTCGGTGGGGGCCTTGGCGGTGATGCGCAGCTCGCACTCTCCCTCCTTGGCGTAGGGGGCCAGGGTGGGGTTGTGCATGGAGAGCATCTCCTCCCGGAGCTGGGCCTCCATGGCCGCCTCCCCGATGCCGTAGAGCTTCAGGGTGCGGGACTCGATGACCCCATCAGAGAGGGATTTCAGATAGGGGACGACCCGGTGCTCCAGCATGGCCCGGCACTCCCTGGGGGGGCCGGGGAGCATGATGACCCGGACGCCCTCCGCCTCGAAAGCGCAGCCCGGGGCAGTGCCCCAGTCGTTGTCCAGCACGGTGCAGCCCTCAGGGAGCATGGCCTGCTGGAGATTGTTGTCCGTCATGACCCGGTGGGGCAGTTTGAGCCGGAAATATTCCCGGATGCGCCCGGCGCTCCGCTCGTCAAATATCAGCGGCTTGCCAAAGGCGTCCGCCAGAGCCTGCTTGGTGAGGTCGTCGCAGGTGGGGCCCAGGCCACCGGTGGTGATGATGATGTCCGCCCGGTGCCGGGCGACCTCCACGGCGGCCCGGACTCGCTCCGGATTGTCGCCCACCACCGTATGATAGTAGACGTTGATACCCAGGGCGGAGAGGGCCTGGGAGATCATCTGGGCGTCGGTGTTGCAGATATTGCCCAGGAGCAGCTCGGTGCCCACGGCAATCAGCTCTGCGGTATGGGGCATGGTCGTTTGCCTTCTTTCTGGAATGGGGTGAAGTGGGGCGGATTCGCCGGAGTGCGTTGGAGAGTGAAAGTGCGTGCTGCACCCCTCAGTCGCCTTGCGGCGACAGCTCCCCTTTCGGGGGAGCCAGAATGGTACGTACACCCTTACCTCCCCTGAAAGGGGAGGGGGACCGGCGCAAGCCGGTGGAGGGGTGCAGCACGCACCCCCGCCCTGCGGAAATCCCCCGGCGAATTCGCACAGCAGTTAAGGGAACAGCTTACCCCAACTGCTCCGGCCGCACCTGGATGCGCTCAATGCCCTCGAACGCCTCTTTGCACAGGGCCTCGTAGTCGTAGTTTTGCTCGATCTCCACCAGCT
>JAJQHP010000250.1 GCA_021199695.1 Clostridiales bacterium | reverse complement strand
GGACTTCCCCGGGGAACAGACAGCCCTCTACTTCCGGTTCGTCGGAAGCGGGGCGGTGGATTTCCTCTCTTTTGATTTAGAGAGGAGTTGATTTGCAAAAAACAGGAGGTAATTATGAAAAACAAGAAGTGGCTTAAGCCGCTGATCGTGGTGGTCGTCATCATCGCCGTGATCGCTGCGGCCTATGCCGGTATCATGAGCTATCTGTCCAGCCGCTCTGTGTCCATTTCCATGAGCGACGTTACCGCTACCGTTTTGGCCCTGCAGGACTACCTGATCACCCTGGGCGTGGTGCTGGTCATTGCCATTGTGGTGGCCATTGTCGCCTTTAAGTTTAAGCAGCCTCTGGCCGGTCTGATCCGGGGCGAGGCTCTGGTGGCCGCTCTGCTGGCCATCGCCATCGTGGTCAATGTGGTCTGCCTTGGTCCTGAGTACAGCCTGCTCAACAACCTGCTGGGCGACACCTATCTGCTCAGCGACGAGACCATCGCCGCCTCAGAGGAGCTGGTGGAGGACATCGCCGACGAGGGCATCGTCCTGCTGAAGAACGAGGACAACACCCTGCCCCTGACCGGTGTGACCAAGGTGAACGTGTTCGGCTGGTCGTCCACCAATCCGGTCTACGGCGGCACCGGCTCCGGCTCCGTGGACGAGAGCACCTGCGTCACCCTGCTCCAGGGTCTGGAGGAGGCCGGATTTGAGCTGAACACCACCATCTCCGACTTCTACACTGCTTTCCTGGACGAGCGGCCCACCGTGGGCATGAACGGTCAGGACTGGACCATCCCCGAGCCCACCATCGAGGAATATGACGAGGCGGGTATCTTCGAGAGTGCTACCGAGTTCTCCGACACCGCCATCGTGGTCATCGCCCGCTCCGGCGGCGAAAACGCCGACCTGCCCACCAGCATCACCGACGAGGATACCTTTGAGTACACCGGCGGCTGGTCTGGCTATTCCGGTGTCCGCTACACCTCCTATGCCGACGACGTGGACCCCTCCAAGTCCTATCTGGAGTTGAGCAACCGTGAGATTGCCATGCTGGACCGGGTGTGCGAGGAGTTTGACAACGTAGTCGTGATTATCAACTCCGCCAACGCCATGGAGCTGGGCTTCCTGGATGAGTATGACTCCATCACCGCCGCCGTGTGGATCGCCGGCCCCGGCCAGACGGGTTTCCGCTCCCTGGGCAGCGTGCTCAGCGGCGAGGTCAACCCCTCCGGCAAGCTGGTGGACACCTATGTCTATGACCTGCTGAGCATCCCCGCCATCAACTATGTGGGCAGCTTCGTGTATGAGGATTCCAACTCCCTGGTCGCCACCGATACCGCCAGCTGGGTCTACGCCACCTTCAACAACTATGTGGAGAGCATCTATGTGGGCTACAAGTTCTATGAGACCGCCGCAGAGGAGGGGCTCATCGACTACGATACCACAGTGCAGTATCCCTTCGGCTACGGCCTGAGCTACACCACCTTTGACCAGGAGATCACCGACTTCCAGGATGACGGCACCACCATCACCCTGACCGTCACCGTCACCAACACCGGCTCTGTGGCGGGCAAGAGCGTGGTTGAGGTCTACTACACGCCTCCCTACTACAACGGCGGCATTGAGAAGTCCTCCGTCAACCTGGTGGACTTCGCCAAGACCGACCTGCTGGAGCCGGGCACCTCTGAGACCGTCACCATTTCCTTCGACTGGGAGGACATGGCCTCCTATGACTACTCCGGCATCAAGGCCGAGGTCGGCGCTTACGTGCTGGAGGCTGGCGACTATGAGGTCAGCATCCGCTCCGACTCCCACACCGTCCTCGACAGCCGCACCGTCTCCCTGGAGGACGACGTCATCTACAACGATGAAAACGACGGCTCCCGCTCCTCCGACGGTGTTGCAGCCACCAACCAGTTTGACTATGCCGAGGGCGACGTGACCTATCTGTCCCGCGCAGACGGCTTTGCCAACTACGCCGAGGCCACCGCAGCCCCCACCGATTACACCATGACCGAGACCGTCCTGGACGGCTTCTACAGCCAGAGCACCTACGACTCCTCCGAGTACGACGACCCGGATGCAGTCATGCCCACCACCGGAGCCTCCAACGGCCTGACAATTCAGGACATGGTGGGTCTGGACTACGATGACCCCCTGTGGGACGATCTGCTGGATGAACTGACCATTGACGAGATGAACAACCTGATCGGCACCGGCGGCTACGCCAACGCCAAGGTGGAGTCCATCGGTCTCCCCGCCACCATCGAGTGCGACGGCCCCGCCGCCATCTCCAACAACTACACCGGCGAGTCCGGCACTGCCTTTAACTGCGCCACTATGATCGCCGCCACCTGGAGCAAGGATCTCGCCTATCAGCGTGGCCAGATGATGGGTCAGCAGTGCAACGACATGAACGTGGTGGGCTGGTACGGCCCGGCCATGAACGTCCACCGCACCGCTTTCTCCGGCCGTAACTTCGAGTACTACTCCGAGGACGGCGTGTTGGCCGGATGGATGGGCGCCAACGAGGTGGCCGGAGCCAAGGAGTACGGCATTCAGTGCTATATCAAGCACTTTGCTCTGAATGACTCCGAGACCAACCGCTGCAACATGCTCTGCACCTGGACCAACGAGCAGGCCATGCGTGAGATTTACCTGAAGTCCTTCGAGATGTCCGTCAAGATCGGCGGCGCAGACAACGTCATGACCGCTTTCAACTACATCGGCAACGTCTGGGCAGGCGCAAACTACGATCTGCTGCAGACCGTCCTCCGGGACGAGTGGGGCTTCCAGGGCTCTACCGTGTCCGACTGGTTCAACGGCACAACCGACGGCTATATGTATGCCGAATCCGCCATCCGGGTGGGCGGCGACAAGATGCTGTCCTCCTCCGGCGATACCATGGCATTTGCCATTAACACCAGCGACGCCAACACCGTCATCGCCATGCGCAACGCCGCTCACAACATCCTCTACAGCCTGGCAAACTCCAGCGCCATGGACGAGCGGAACTTCTCCACTCCCGGCTGGGTCACCACCTTCTACACGGTAGACGTGGTCATCGGTGTTGTCCTGGTCGCTATCGAAGCCTACCTCATCTTCCGCTTCACAAAGAAGCGCAAGGAGACCGCCGCCGAATAAACGGCAAAGCAAGCGTTTTCCTATCCTCTCTCCCTAAACAGGGCAGCCCCTGCGTCATCCGGCGCAGGGGCTGTCTCCTGTTTTGCTCTGCGTTTTGCGGTCACAGCCTCCGGCAATACCGGAGTCTGTGGCTCGTCCTGTTTACAGGGCCGACAGCAGCGAGTCCATCCATCGCCCTGAACGGCACTCAATGGGTCGTTGACAAGGCAGCCGGAACAGACTGACCGCCGCAGCGGAAATCTCCGCTGCGGCGGTCAGGTACTGTGACGTATTTTCTTATTCAGCCTTGGGCTCCTCGGAGTCCACCACAGCTTTCAGGCCCTCTGCCAGCCCCGCCAGGGACTGAATTTCGGAGGGAATGATGATCTTGGTGGCCTTGCCGTCGGCGGCGGCGGCAAAGGAATCCAGCGCTCTGAGCTTGATGACCCCATCAGAGGGGGCCGCCTCGTTGAGCAGGCGGATGGCCTGGGCCTGGGCCTCCTGCCCCTTAAGGCCCGCCGGGGCCTGGGCCTCGGCCTCCAGCAGCTTGGCCTCCTTGCTGGCCTCCGCCTTGAGGATGACGGACTGGCGCTCGCCCTCGGCCACCAGGATCTGGCTCTGCTTCTTGCCCTCGGCCTGGAGAATCTGCTCCCGGCGCTCCCGCTCGGCCTTCATCTGGCGCTCCATGGCGTCCTGGATCTCCTTGGGCGGGAGGATGTTTTTCAGCTCCACCCGGTTGACCTTGATGCCCCAGGGGTCGGTGGCCTCGTCCAGAATGGCCCGCATCTGGGAGTTGATGATGTCACGGCTGGTCAGGGACTGGTCCAGCTCCAGGTCGCCGATGATGTTACGGAGCGTGGTGGCGGTCAGGTTCTCGATGGCCGCCATGGGGTGCTCCACACCGTAGGTGTACAGCTTGGGGTCGGTGATCTGGAAGAAGAGGACGGTGTCGATCTGGATAGTGACGTTGTCCTTGGTGATCACCGGCTGAGGCGGGAAGTCCGCGATCTGCTCCTTCAGGGAGACGGCCTTGGCCACCCGCTCGATAAAGGGGACCTTGAAATGGATGCCAACTCCCCACACGGCGGAGAAGGCTCCCAGCCGCTCCACCACATAGGCCTGGGACTGGCGGACGATGACGATATTTTTGATGAGGACCAGCAAAACCAGTACGATCAAAACGATCAATGCGAGAAATTCCATGGAACAGTCTCCTTTCTTCTGTTACGCCTGTGTGCTTGCGGACTCCACGGGGACAGGATGCACATACACCCGGACCCCTTCGATGCGGTCTACCACGACCACCGTTCCGGCGGGGATGTCCTCCCCCGTCTCGGACAGGGCAGACCACTCCAGGCCTTTGATCTTGACCTGACCCCGGTTTTCCAGGTTGCAGATGTCCTCCCGGACCACTGCCTCCCGGCCGATGATGCTGTCCAGGTTGGTGGCCCGCTTGGCGTCCTTCGGCGTCAGATACCGCTCTACCAGGGGCTTGAACGCCGCCAGGGACAGGATGGACACCAGCAGAAAGACCGCCGCCTGAATCCATATATTGGATATAAACAGACTGACAATCAGCGCCGCCAGCGCCCCCGCCACAAACCAGATGGAGGCCAGGCCCACCGTGACCCCCTCCACAATGGCGAACACGACGATGGCGATCACCCAAAATACCGTTGGCGTCATGGCTTGCCGCCTCCCTTCCTGATGGTCTACACAGTCATCATATCATACCACCCTGCAAAAGTAAATCATTTTTTGAAAGTCAGGTTGCAAATTCAGACTTCTGAATTGCGGTAAGTCCTGAGAAATCCTTTGCCATTGGCGGCGAAATCGGCTATACTGTGGGAGAGCGCAGAAGATAAAGGATGTGTTTCAATGGAACAGGTGGAATAT
>JAJQHP010000092.1 GCA_021199695.1 Clostridiales bacterium | reverse complement strand
ATCAAGCACCAGCGCCACCACCGCACGGGAGATCAGTGGTGCATCTACCCCATGTACGACTACGCCCACCCCATCGAGGACGCTCTGGAGGGGATCACGCATTCCCTCTGCACCCTGGAGTTTGAGGATCACCGGCCCCTGTACGACTGGGTGATCGACAACATCTCCTGCCCCAATAAGCCCCGGCAGATCGAGTTTGCCCGTCTGGGCATCGACCACACCGTCATGAGCAAGCGCAAGCTCCGGGCGCTGGTGGAGGGTGGCTATGTCTCCGGCTGGGACGACCCCCGGATGCCCACCATCTGCGGCCTGCGGCGGAGAGGCTACACCCCCGCCTCCATCCGTGCCTTCTCCGAGGCCAACGGTGTGTCCAAGGCGGCCTCTACGGTGGAGTTCACCTTCCTGGAGCACTGTCTCCGGGACGACCTGGACCAGTCCGCCCGGCGGGTCATGGCGGTGCTGCGCCCGGTGGCCCTGACCATCACCAACTATCCTGAGGGCCAGAGCGAGACCTTCTCCATCGAGAACCACCCCAAGGACCCCTCCATGGGCAGCCGCACCGTCACCTTCTCCCGCCACCTCTACATCGAGGCGGAGGACTTTATGGAGGAGCCGGTGAAGAAGTACAAGCGGCTCTCCCCCAACGGGCTGGAGTGTCGGCTCAAAGGCGCCTATGTCATCCGCTGCACCGGCTGCATCAAAGACGAGGCGGGAAACGTGGTGGAGGTACTGGCGGAGTACGACCCCAACTCCAAGGGCGGCGACCCCGCCGACGGGCGGAAGATCAAGGGCGCTGCCATCCATTGGGTGGACGCCGCCACCGCCGTAGACGCGGAGGTCCGGCTGTACGACGATCTGTTCAGCGACGCCGCCCCCGACGCCGCCGGAAAGGACTTTCTGGCCTGCCTGAATCCCGGCTCTCTGGAGGTGCTCCGGGGCTGCAAGCTGGAGGCCTCTCTGGCAGAGGCGCAGGCTCCCGCCTCCTTCCAGTTCATGCGGCTGGGCTACTTCTGTGTGGACAACAAGGACAGCAAGCCCGGCGCGCCGGTATTCAACCGGTCGGTCAGTCTGAAGGACAGCTTTAAGAAATAAGGTAACGGCCAGCCGCCCTGTCCATGTTCCGGCAGGGCGGCTGACGTATTGGGGAGGTGCTTCTCTTGCCCTTTTGGAAAAAGGAGATGGACGGGGTCGAATACGAAACCTACGTGGCGGAGCTGCTCCGGCGGCAGGGCTTCCGGGACATCACCTTCACCCCCCGGACGGGGGATTTCGGCGTGGACCTGCTGGCCACCCACGGGCGGAACCGGTACGCCATCCAGTGTAAATACTACTCCGGCGCAGTGGGGGGAGCCGCCGTCCAGGAGGCGGTGGCGGGCATGGCATACTACGACTGCGAACGGGGCATGGTGGTCACCAACAGCGTCCTCACCGAAGGGGCCAGAGAGCTGGCCCGGGCCAACGGCATCGAGGTGATGGAATACATCGATCCGAAATCCCGCTCCTTCCTGGAGCGGCGGCAGGCCTGGGAGCTGGTCCTGCTGGCGGCGGAGTGCGTGGCCTTTGGGCTGGCGCTCCATCAGGTGATGATACAGGATGCCTTCACCTGGCCGGGACTGGGTATTTTGCTGCTGCTCTGCTTCCCTGTGCCTTATCTTCTCTGTCGTCTGATTCGATGGATCTGGAAACGGAGGCAGCGGAACAGGGCAAGAGCTGCCGCAGAGGCCGAAGAAGTCGAAGAATGAAAATGTGCAGGGCCGTCCAAACGGATGACCCTGCACACATTTTGGTCAGCTCACTGCTGGCTCTTGACGATTTTGACAATACGGGAAGTTCCCAGCCGGTCGGCGCCCAGGTTCAGGAAGTCCTCGGCGTCCTGGAGGGAGGAGATGCCCCCTGCCGCCTTGACCTTCACATGGGGTTCCACGTTGGCGGCCATCAGCGCCACATCCGGCTTGGTGGCTCCGGCAGTGGAGAAGCCGGTGGAGGTCTTGATGTAGTCCGCCCCGGACTGGGAGACGATCTGGCACATTTTGACCTTCTCCTCGTCGGTGAGCAGGCAGGTCTCGATGATGACCTTCAGGATGTGGTCGCCGCAGGCGGCCTTGACCTGGCGGATCTCGTCCAGCAGATCGTCCCACTTTTTGTCCTTCACCCAGCCGACGTTGATGACCATGTCCACCTCGTCGGCGCCGTTGTTCACAGCATCGGCAGCCTCAAACACCTTAGAGGCGGTGGTGGAATAGCCGTTGGGGAAGCCGATCACGGTGCAGACGGCACAGCGGCCCTGGAGGTATTCCGCCGCAGGCTTGACAAAGCTGGCGGGGATGCAGACGCTGGCGCAGCCGTAGGCCGCCCCGTCGTCGCAAATGGCCCTGATCTCCTCCCAGGTGGCGGAAGGGGCCAGCAGCGTGTGGTCTACATGGGACAAAATTTCCTTGATCTCCATTATTGTGTCATCCTTTCCCGGTCTGGACCGCGCCGGAGAGGGTCCGGTCGTGCCAGTACCGTTTCATCTTAAAGCCCGCTCATAGGTGGTCTCCCGCCCCAGGAAGGCGGGGGGCTGCCAGGCGTTGGCCGCCTCCTCCGACGGGAACTCCACCTCGGCGTAGGCAAATGCGCCGCCGTCTACCACAGAGCACTCCAGGAGCAGGCCGTCTCCGATGTCATAGGCCCGGTAGTCCTTGTGGATCAGGGGCTTGCCCGGCTCCAGCAGGAGGCACAGCTCCTCAAACTGTTCCCGGGTCAGCTCGGTCTCGATCTCGTGTCGGACCAGCTCGCCGCTGCTCTTGATGCAGAGACGGTACTGTTCCCGCCCGGTGTCCTCCTCCCTGCTCCGGCGGATACGGACCTCAGAGGGATCGGTGTAAAGGTAGCCCTGCCAGACCTGATGCCTGCGCACCAGAGGCAGCTGCTCGGGGAATTGCTCCAGCCAGAATTTCCGTTCGATCTCCATGGAAGGGTCCTCCTCTTTCATTTTTCGATGCTGTCCTGCGGGCGCTGAACTGATATCCTGCTGATGTCTATTGTACCACGATTTGCCCCTCCGGGACAACCCCCGGGGTCAAAAATCCATGACCATTCTCGCCGACTCCTCCTCGGTGAGCTGAGTCACGTGGGTATCCACCACCCGGTACACCCGCTGGCACAGGTTGAGCACGCTGGGCCGGTGGGTGGTGACGATGCAGGTCTTGTTGGGCCGCTGGCGAATAATGTTGCGCAGCACCTGGCGCTCGGTCTCGATGTCCAGATCGCTGGTGGCCTCGTCCAGCAGCAGCACCGGCGCATCCCGGAGCACTGCCCGGGCGATGGCGATGCGCTGGGCCTGTCCGCCGGAGAAGCCCTTTCCCCGCTCTCCCAGCTTGCCGTTGATGCCGCCCTCCTTTTTGGAGACGAAATCCCAGGCGCAGGCGATCTTCAGTGCCTCGATGATCTCCTCATCGGTGGCGTCCTCCTTGACCATACGCAGATTCTCCGCCACAGTGCCGGAGATCATGGTGTTGCCCTGGGGAACGTAGGAGAAATATCTGCGGGTGTCGGC
The DNA here is from genome assembly GCA_021199695.1 of Clostridiales bacterium. Taxonomy (GTDB): domain Bacteria; phylum Bacillota; class Clostridia; order Oscillospirales; family Oscillospiraceae; genus Onthomonas. The sequence continues at coordinate 1,476 of JAJQHP010000092.1, read as the reverse complement.
GTTGATCTCCACCTGGTTTCCCTGGCTGTCCACCAGGGTCACCTCGCCGCAGCCCGGGTGGATCAGACCCAGGATGAGCCGGATCAGGGTGGTCTTGCCCTCCCCGGTGGGACCCACCAGGGCGACGATCTCGTTGGGGCGGGCCACAAAATCAGAGCCGGAGATGACCTGCTCGCCCTCCACATAGGAGAAATCCACCCCGGTCATGCGCACTTCAAAGCCCTGCTCCGCCGCTTTCGCCATGGCCTCCGACTCCTTGGTAAGATGGTTCTCCCGAGGCAGCTCCACCAGCTCCCGGATGCGGTGGGCGGAGACGGAGCTGTTGAGCATACCCGGGATGATGCTCACCAGAGAGGAGAAGCTGCTGGAGAGCTGGGAGCGCTGGGTCAGGAAGAGGGTCATTGTGCCGTAGGTAATGCGCTCTGTCCAGAGTGCAAACAGACAATAACAGAAGGCCACTACATAGACCATGGTGGCCAGGAGATTGTTGAAAATACCTGCCTTGATGGAAAACATATTGTAGTCCAGATTCACTTTTTTATATTTCTCCTGCCAGTCCCGCATCCCCTTGCTGTAATGGCCGGTCACGCCAAAGCTCTTGATGGTGTCAATGTTGTAGAAGGTCTCCGCCTCGAAGGTCATGAGGGAGCTGTTCATCTGCAGCACCTTCATGCGGTACTCTTTGTTTTTCCGCATGAGGAAGCGGCTGGCGAGCAGAAGAAACGGAGCAGAGAGCAGGGCGATAAATGCCATTGCGTGGTCATAGTAGAACAGAACGCAGAAGGTTGCGATAAAGTTATACAAAGCAATGACGATGCTGGGCAGCCAGCTGACGGCGTTGCTGGCGATGGTGCTCACATCGGAATTGAACCGGTTGAGCAGGTCGCCGTTGGAGAACTTGCTCAGCTCGTACCAGTCTGCATCGATGATCTTGTCAAAGATATACGCCTGAATGTCATTGTTGACATAGATGCTCAACTTGGCGGAGTAGCGGCTGACCAGGCTGGAGAATACCAGGCTGAACACCGTGCTGCCGATCATTGAGACGATCAGCACCCACAGCATCCCTGTCTCTTTGTCAACGATAATGTCCACCAGATATTTGCTGATGACAGAGGACAGCAGGCCCAGAGAGGAGCTGACAATGCCCAGGACGGTGTAAAACGCAATGACCCACTTGTACTTCCTGCTGAAGGAAAAGATCCACTTCCAGTCTGCAAAGAAATCCCGGAAGGTGCCATCGTCGATGAGGTTAATGATATACTGGACTGCCTTGGATTTGAACAGTCGGTTGAGTCCGGAGAATTCCTCAACATCTCCGGGACGTTTGATGTCGTCAGGCATGATATCTCCCCTTGCTATTTGCTCCGTTTGTCGGTCGGATGCAGTCTCTCTGTGCAAAACGCCGCACACCCTGCCAGAATGATATAGTCCCCTTAGAGTAGACACTCGAAAAAACAAAAATTCGAGGCTACA
>JAJQHP010000029.1 GCA_021199695.1 Clostridiales bacterium | reverse complement strand
ATAGCCGATGGTGCGCTCAAAGCAGGCGGCCACCAAAAGGCATACGGCGTTGAAGGCGAACAGAGGGGCCACCGTGCCCAGGGCGGTGTAGATCACGGCGGCGATGGGGCTGGTCATGGCCGCCAGGGGCCAGAGCAGGCTGGAGACGGAGTAGCCCTGGGACAGATGGCCCTCCGGGATAAGGTTGGGGTAAAGGCTGTCATAGGCTACAGTGTAGACGCTCTCGATGGCCCCAGAGAGGACGGTGTAGCCCAGCAGCACCGGGTAGCTGTACCACCCGGACCGGAGCAGCAGGAACATGACCAGGGCGATCCCGGCGGAGAGAAAGTCCAGCCGATAGATCGCCTTTTTCCGGCTCATCCGGTCCAGATACGGCCCGGCGACCAGGGGACAGATGAGCATGGGCAGCTGATAGCCCACGTTGGTCAGGATGTAGAGCAGGGTGGAGCCGGTGTAGTCCAGCACCATAATGCTCAGGGCAAAGCCGGACAGGGTGCCGCCCACCATGGAGACCACGCTGCCCAGAGTGATAATGGTAAAATCCCGGCTCCAGAGGCCGGAGCCTCCGGTGTGGGAAGGCGTATTCGTTTCCTTCATAAAAAATTCCTCTCCTGCGCCGTCTGCGCAGATGCTTGTTCCCGTATCCGGGCGCAAAAAGGGCAGACAGGCAGAGAGAGGGCGTAAAAAGACAACAAAAAGCCCGGAGCGCACCCATTCTACCATGCGACTGACCCAATCTGCCCACAAGAACCCAAGGACCTGTTCCCAATGGGGACACGTCCGATTTTGTTCAAACTATGGGATTCGACTGGAAAATCAGATCTGCGTGATAGACATAGCGGCTCCGAAGCCTCCGTTCTCTATTTTGGTTGTGGTCAGTTTAGCACGGGGCGGGGTGGAGTCAAGGGGCGGTTTTGAATCTCTCAAAACGGCAGCTCCCCAGGGTCCTCCACCGGGGGTACCTCCCCGGTGAGCCTTGCCCGGAGGCCGCTGTACCGCCGGGCCTGGCGGTCGTTGTCCACCATTTTGGCCAGCACCTGCTCGTCCCCCACGGCGATGAACAGGTCTCTGGCCCGGGTGATGCCGGTGTACAGGATGCCCCGGGTCAGCAGCATGGGCGCGCCGCTGACGGCGGCCAGGATGACCGCCCGGTACTCGCTGCCCTGGGACTTGTGTACCGTCATGGCATAGGCCAGCTCCAGCTCCGGCAGCAGGTCGGAGGTGTACTCCACCACCCGGCCGTCAAAGCTCACCCGGAGTAGCCGCTCCCGGGGGTCGGCGGAGAGGACGGTGCCGATGTCCCCGTTGAAGATGCCCATGCCACCCTTGAGGCTGTTCTCCTCCCGCCAGATGATGTCGTAGTTGTTCCGGATCTGCATGACCCGGTCGCCGGTGCGAAAGACCACCGAGCCCAGCTTCACCTCCCCCTTGTCCGGAGAGGGGGGATTCAGCGCCTCATGGAGGGCGTGATTCAGGTTGGCGGTGCCGGTGACATGGCGGCGGGTGGGGGAGAGCACCTGTATCTGGGCGGCGGGTATCCCCATCTTGTTGGGCAGACGGTCCCGGCACAGCTCCACAATGGTCTGCACCGCTGCGTCCCCCTGGAGGCGGCGGAGAAAGAAGAAATCCTGACTGCCGCCCCGGTTGACCAGGGGAGGCAAAATCCCTTGATTCACCTGATGGGCCCCCATAATGATCTGGGACTGCTGGGCCTGGCGGAAGATCTCCGTGAGCTTCACCGTGGGGATGATCTCGCTGCGGATGAGGTGGTCAAAGAGCTGCCCCGGCCCCACGCTGGGGAGCTGATCCGGGTCCCCCACCAGCACCAGGCGGCACTCGCTGGGGACTGCCCGGAGCAGGGCGTCCATGAGGGGGATGTCCACCATGCTCATCTCGTCCACAATGACCGCCCCGGCGGAGAGAGGGTCGTCCTCGTCGTGGAGGAAGGCCAGCTTTCCGGTGTCCTGGTCGTACCCCGCCTCCAGCATCCGGTGGATGGTGGAGGCCTCCGCCCCGCACAGCTCCCCCAGCCGCTTTGCCGCCCGCCCGGTGGGGGCGGCCAGCAGGGTTTTCAGCCCCATCTGCTCAAAACAGGCCAAAATACCCTTGAGGGTGGTGGTCTTGCCGGTGCCGGGGCCGCCGGTGAGCAGCATGACCTGACGGCGGGCGGCCAGCTCCACCGCCTGTCGCTGCTGGGCGGCGTAGCGGATGCCCTGCTCCCGCTCCGCCTGGCGGATGAGCTGGTCCAGATGCTCCGGGGCCAACGGCTCGAACCGGGCCATCTCCCGGAGACGCTGGGCGATGTATGCCTCGGTCTCGTACAGGTCGGTGCGGTAGACCGCCTCCAGGCCCAGCACCTGCTGCCGCACTACCTGGTTGCGCAGCTCCAGCCGCTCCAACCCTTCCTCCAGCTGCTCCGGGCCGACAGAGACGTCCGGGTCGTTGTTCAGCATCCGGCCCGCCGCCTGGAGCAGCTTGTCCTGGGGGAGAAAGACATGGCCATTGTCCAGATTGTGGCTCAGGGTGTACAGCACCCCCGCCTCCACCCGCTGATCGTCGTCGGCGTGGATGCCCACGGCGGCGGCCAACCGGTCGGCAGTGGCGAAGTCCACCTCCAGATCGCTCCCCAGCAGCACATAGGGGTTGGCCCGCAGGATTTCCATGGCCCCGGGGCCGTAGAGCTTCCACAGCTTGGGGCCCAGCTCCATGGGCAGGCTGTTCTGAGAGAGAAATTCCAGCAGGCTCCGCATGCCCGCCTTCTGGAGGAACTCCGTCTGGATGGCCCGGGCCTTTTTGGGAGTGATGCCCTTCACGGCGGCCAGCCGGTCCGGGTCGCCCTCCAGCACCTGGAAGGTGTCCTCTCCGAACTGGTCCACCAGCTTTTTCGCCATCTTCTCCCCCACGCCCTTGAGGACGCCGGAGGCCAGATAGCGATAGATGGCCTCGGTCCCCGTGGGGAGTCGGAGACGGACGGAGTCCGCCTTGAACTGCTGACCGAAGGAGGGGTGGGTGACCCAGACCCCCTCCAGGGTCAGCAGCTCCCCGGGGCTGACCGAGGGCATATTGCCCACGGCGGTGAAGTGGTCTCCGCCGCCGGTGACCCGGAGGACAGTGTACCCGTTGTCCGGATTGTGAAAAACCACCGCCTGGGCGGTGGCCTCGATCACCTCCCGCTCGCCGTCGGGATGGGTCGTTTCTTCCGGCATGGGGCGTCCTCCTTTCTTTTGTACGAATCCGCCGAAGGGTTTACATTGTCTCCCTCTGCACCATCTCCACCTCCGGCCAGCGGCGGAGGATTTGGAGGGTTTCCGCCCGCTCCTCCGGGAGCAGGCCCACACCCAGGACGGAGATGCGGCTCTCCAGCAGGCCGACGGCGGACAGCCAGGTCAGGCCCCGGAGGGTCTGCTCCAGCCCCGGGCCGGGACGGAGACGCACCTCCACCGGGGACAGCTCCCCCACGGGGAGCAGAAAGCGTCCAAAAAACAGCCAGAGCAGAGCGGCCAGCCCAAAGGCGGCCAACAGGGCCACGGCGGCGGTCATCGGTTCCATATCCCTCACCTCAGACCATTCTATGGCGGGAAGGTGGGACCGGTCACAGCAGGGCCACGACCCCGCCTGTCAGCGCCCCCACGATCACCCCGGCGGTGATCACCCCGGCAAAGATGACGGGAAAGGCCCGCTTCAGAGAGATATCAAACAGGGCCGCCACCATGGAGCCGGTCCAGGCCCCGGTGCCGGGAAGGGGGATGGCCACCAGGACGTAAAGCCCCAGAAGCTTGTATTGGTCGATGAGCGCCTTCTGCTTGTACGCCTTTCCCTCCAGACCGGACAGCACCCCGTCCACCCGGGGGAACACCCGGCGGAGCCAGGCGAAGATGCGCCGGACAAAGAGGATGATAAAGGGCACCGGCACCATGTTTCCCAGGATACAGGTGATAGTGGAAGGAATCAGGGGCAGATCCAGTCCCGCGGCGATGGGGATAGCCCCCCGCAGCTCGGTCACGGGGATCATGGAGGCAAAAAAGACAAAGATGTACTTCCCGGCAAGGGTTTCCGTCAGCCAGTCAAACAAGAGATGCCCTCCTTAAAAGGGGCAGCGGCGGGAAGAAAGGAGGCAGACCAGCTCCCGCACCTGGTCATATGGGTGGGCGGGCCAAAAAGGCCCTACCGCTCAGTATACCGACAGCTGCGTCGAAACACAACCATTTTTCGCTTAAATTTTGATGAAATCTGGGAGAACCGGGAGAGACCTCATTCCGTCTCCCGGTCCCGCTCCAGGATGGGTCTGAGAAATTGTCCGGTGTAGGATTCGGCACATTGGGCCACCGTCTCCGGCGTCCCGGCGCAGACCAGATGTCCGCCCCCGACGCCTCCCTCTGGGCCCAGGTCGATGAGCCAGTCCGCCGACTTCACCACGTCCAGATTGTGCTCGATGACCAGGACGGTGTTCCCCGCGTCCACCAGCCGCTGGAGCACCTCCACTAGCCGGTGTACGTCCGCCGTGTGCAGTCCGGTGGTGGGCTCGTCCAGGATATAGAAGGTGCGCCCGGTGGAGACTCGGGACAGCTCGGTGGCCAGCTTCACCCGCTGGGCCTCGCCCCCGGACAGGGTGGTGGAGGACTGTCCCAGCTTGATATAGCCCAGGCCCACGTCATACAGGGTCTTGATCCGGTTGTACAGCTTGGGGAGAGGCTGGAAAAAGTCCAGTGCCTCGTCCACCGTCATGTCCAGGACCTCCCAGATATTCTTCCCCTTGTAGCGCACCTCCAGGGTCTCCCGGTTGTACCGCTTGCCCTTGCACACCTCGCAGGGGACGTAGACGTCCGGCAGGAAGTGCATCTCGATCTTCACCAGGCCGTCGCCGCCGCAGGCCTCGCACCGTCCGCCCCGGGTGTTGAAGGAGAACCGTCCGGCGGTGTAGCCCCGGCTCTTGGCGTCCTGGGTGGAGGCGAACAGGTCCCGGATGTCGGAGAACAGACCGGTGTAGGTGGCGGGGTTGGAGCGGGGGGTCCGGCCGATGGG
>JAJQHP010000243.1 GCA_021199695.1 Clostridiales bacterium | reverse complement strand
GAAGGGGATGGAGCAGGAGTATCAGCTCTACGCCGATGTGGAGCGGCTGGCCCCGAAAATCATCAGCGGCAAGCGGAAGATGTACAAGGGCGTCAGCGCCAACGTGGACTTCTACTCCGGCTTCGTCTATCAGATGCTGGGCATCCCGGAGGAGCTGTTCACTCCCATCTTCGCCGTGGCCCGTATCTCCGGCTGGAGCGCCCACCGGCTGGAGGAGCTGATCAACGGCAACCGCATCATCCGTCCCGCCTACAAGACCATCCGTCCCCGCCGGGACTATGTCCCCATGGAGGAGCGGGAATAAGCCTCAGCGTGTCAAAAATCCTTTTTGCCACGCTGAGTACGATTTTTGAACTTTGAAAAAGTTCTAAAAATCGTTTCTTATTGCACGCGAAGGGGGCTTTTTGCCCCCTCCTCCGCACCCCCGCTGCTCTATTGCGGAAGTCTCAAGCATTTTTTGACAGTCTCTAAGCCGCTCACATTCCATCTGTCAAAAGCACCTGACGCCATCCTTTGGGGAGTCAGGTGCTTTTTCGTTTCCTCCGCCTATCCGTAGTCCGCGTAGTAGGTATCCTCCAGGCTCTCCTGCCCCTCGCCGTCCCAGTCGAAGGCCACCGCCTCCACCTGGTCCAGCTCGCACAGAGAGTTCACCAGCGCCTGACAGCTCAGCTCCCGGGCACAAAGCTCCGCCGCCCAGCTCTCCGTCAGGGTGAGGACGCACACGTCGTCCACCATCCGGCTGTCCAGATGGGCCTCCAGACCGGCGAAGGCGGACTCCATACCGTCCGTGCCGGGGCCGGCGGCCAGCATCTCGATCACCGTGTCGATCTGGTCGGACAGAGAGGCGCTGTACAGCTCCGTCTCCCGGTACTCTGTCCCCAGGCCGGACCAGTCGGACAGGGGGAAATAGAGCTGAAAGCCCACGGTCGCCGGGTCCTGAATCTCCCCGGTGAGCAGAACGTCCTCCCGGGTCTGGGGAACCTGGCTGCCCTCCGGCAGGGGCTGGCTGTCCACCGTGATGTTCACCGCCTCCACCCCGTCCAGCTGGGTCATGGTCATCACCAGGCAGGCGCTGGCCACCGTCAGAGAGATGCCGGACAGTCCGTTATAATCCTCGCTGAGATTCAGGGTCAGCGCCCCGTCCTCCAGGGTCCAGCCCCACAGCCGGACGCCGTCGGGCAGGGTCTGAGAAAGGCCGTCCGTCGCCGGTTCCTCCAGCATCCGGGCGAACACCTCGTCCACGGTGGAGGTCTCCGAGCCGTCCGCCCAGCTCTCCGCCCCCACTGCCGCCTGTCCGTAGGTCTCCTGGTCTCCGGCGGCGTAGTAGATGGAGATACCTTCCTCCTCCGTCTCCGTCGCCCCGCAGCCGGTGAGCGGAGCCGTCATCGCCAGCAGCGCCGCCAGCAGGATACAAAGCCGTCGCTTCATGGCGTCCCCTCCTTCGGCTCCTCCGAGCCGTTCTCCGGGAAGGTAGCCTGGAACCAGGTGCCGCCCCCCGCCCGGGGGCCGACGCTGAGCCAGCCGCCGTAGAGGTGGACGGTATCCCGGACGATGGACAGGCCCAGTCCGGTGCCTCCCGCCTCCCGGGAGCGGGCCTTGTCCACCCGGTAGAACCGGTCAAAGACCTTCTCCCGCTCCTCCTCCGGGATGCCGATGCCTGTGTCCTCCACCCGGAGGAACACCTTTCCGTCCTCGCGGCCCAGGACCACCCGGACCAGCCCCTCCGGACAGTTGTACTTGATGGCGTTTTCCACCAGGTTATAGATGACCTGGTAAATGTCGTCCTCTCCGGCCAGGATGACGCAGTCCGGCTGGAAGTCGGCCTCAAAGGTGACTCCCCGGCTCTCCGCCAGGGGAGTGAGCATATGGAGCACGTCCTCCGCCGTCCGGTCCAGCTCCACCCGCTGCCGTCGTGGGGCGCGGCCGCTGTCCATCCGGGTCAGGGCCAGCAGGTCCTCGGTGATGCGGTTCAGCCGCCCCGCCTCTGCGCCGATGTCCGACACGAAGTCCCGCATGGTCTCCGCGTCCATGTCCTCGCTCTGGAGGATGGAGTCGGAGAGGAGCTGAATGGAGGCCAGGGGCGTTTTCAGCTCGTGGGAGGCGTCGGCCACGAACCGCCGCCGGACCTCGTCGGTGGTCTGGAGCCGCTGGGTCAGCTCGTTGTACTCCTCCACCAGCTGGGCCAGCTCGTCCTTGCCCCGGATCTCCACCCGATGGTCGTACTCCCCCTCCCGCAGGATCTGAATGGCGGAGAGCAGCCCGCTGATCCGCCGGGTCATGGTGCGGGCCAGCACCATGCTCACCAACAGGGCCACAGCGCAGATCACCAGGGACAGGCTGCGGATATTGCCCCCCAGTCCCTGGAGCAGCGCCCCCTGCTGGCTGTCATATTCGTAGAGATAAACCGCCCCGATGGTGCTGTTCCGGTAGACCACCGGCGTGGCAGCCTCGGAGCGGAACGCTCCGTCCTGATAGGCGGACTGGAACACGTCCTGCCCCTGGAGGGCCAGAACGATCTCCTGGAGCAGGGCGTACCGCCCATAGGCGTCCTCCTCCGCCCCCTGGGCGGTGTCGTAGAGCACCAGTCCTGCGCTGTCCGTCACCAGCACCCGGGTCAGGGCGGAATCCTCGATCACCTCCATCACCCGGGCTACCCCGTCCTCCGTCAGCATCTCCAGCCCCGCCAGGTTGGATGCGATGACCGACGCCTCGCTTTGGAGGGCGGTCTGCTTCGTCTGAAAGACCATCTCCTGAGAGGCGATGAGAGGGTAGGTGTTTACCACCACAAGGATAGCGGCGATAATGAGGATATAGCTGACGGCAAATTTGAATTGCAGGCTGTGAAACAGGGGCACCCGCCCGCGGTTTGCAGCTTTTTTCTCTTCCGTCTCCACAGCGAGCGCCCCCTTTCCCCCATCATTTGTCCTGTTGGGTCATTTATTTGCCGCGAAATAGTATCCCACGCCCCATTTGGTGAGGATATACTGGGGGGAGGCGGGCACCAGCTCCACCTTCTCCCGCAGCCGCCGGATGTGCACGTCCACCGTCCGGTAGTCCCCCTGGTACTCATAGCCCCAGACCTGGTCCAGCAGCTTCTCCCGGCTGAACACCCGGCCGGGATGGCTCATGAGCAGCTCCAGCAGGTCGAACTCCTTGGCGGTCAGCTCCACCGAGATGCCCTCCCGCTGCACGTCCCTGGAGACCCGGTCCAAGAGAATGTGTCCGGCGGTGATGGTGTCCTCCGGGTCCCGGTAGCGGCCCCGCGCCCCGGCGCCGTTTGCGGAGGAGCGGCGGAGGAGGGCCTTCACCCGGGCCTTCAGCTCCAGCACGTTGAAGGGCTTGGTCACATAGTCGTCCGCCCCGCACTCGAAGCCCATGATCTTGTCCATGTCCTCTCCCTTAGCGGTGAGCATGATGATCGGCACGTCGGAGAACTCCCGTATCTGGATACAGGCGTCCATCCCGCTCATCCCCGGCATCATCACGTCCATCAAAATCAGGTCAGGCCGCTCCTGCCGGGCCAGCTCCACCGCCTGCTGTCCGTTGCATCCGGCCACCACCTGGTAGCCCTCGTTTTCCAGATTGAACCGCAGGCCCTTCACGATGACCCGCTCGTCGTCTACGATCAGTATTTTCATCTCTTCTCCGTTCCCCACTCTCTGGCCTCCAGCCAGGCCTGTGCTTCCTCCCGGGACATCACCCGCTCCGACACCGGGACGGGCTCCTCACGCATCGTCCCGGCAGGTCTGTCCTCCCGGGCCAGCCGCGCCCGGTACTCCCGGGCGGAGCAGCCGAACCGCTGGACAAACAGCTTGTTGAGATATCTGGTGTCGGAAAAGCCGCACTCCATGCAGATGTCCAGCAGGCTCAGCCCCCCATCGCCGATGAGCTGGAGGGCCTTTTCAAACCGGGTGATGTTCAGATAGTCCTGGAAGGTGATGTTCAGATTGTCCCGCAAAAAATGGGACAGATAGGCGGTGGTGACCCCCTCCGCCCGGGCCAGGTCGGACAGCCGGAGTGGCTCATAGTAGTGCTCCTCGATATAGCCGGTGATCCGGTCGATCCGGTCCGCCTTTTTCTTCCGGGAGGAATATTCCGCGTCGCTGATGGTGCGGTAGGGCACCCGGAGCAGCAGGTCCCGGAACAGCAGACACACCTGAGCCACGCAGTACAGGGGGCTGTATGGCTCCCCGCTCCAGAAGGAGCGGGCGGTGTCCGTCATCCGCCGGGCCAGCACCGCCAGCGCCGGGGCGCTCACCGCCTCGCTCACCCGCACCCGTTCAAACTCCACCCGGCGCAGGGCAGGCATATAGTCCCCACAGAAGTGGACGGCGACCTGGATGATCAGGATCTTCACCGGCTGAGGGGTCAGACTTGCGATCTCATGGGACTGGTTGGGGTTGAACAGCAGCAGCTCCCCCGGCCCCACCTGAAAGGCGTCCTCCTTCATGCGGATACGGGCGCTGCCCTCCAGCACCAGCCCCAGCTCCCAGGCCCGGTGGATATGGGCATTGCGAAAGCTGATGCAGTTGACAAAGCACTGCAAATGCCGCATGGTCTCATAGTGGATGAATTCATACTCGCTCTGTCCCATGTCCCCGGCCCTCCTGTCGTTTTCTTTTTCCATGATACCATAAGCGGGGCGGAAAGACAAGGAATCTGCAAAAGTAAAATCGCAAAATCGTCGGTTCCGCTCTTTCCGGGGCACAGGGGAAACCGATTGCCATTTTCCCCGGAACATGGTATGATAACGGCAGAAAATCCTTCCCCGTCCGGGACCGTTTTGTGGAGGTGAACGCCGTGGAGCTGATCGAGCTGATCAAGGGCAACGCCCGTCTGGCCTTTGGCGTCGCCTGCCTGGCGCTGGCGCTGGTCCTGCTTCTGGGCTGGGGGCTGGTCCGGCTGCGCCGGACGCTCCGAAAGCGGAAGCGCCCCGACCTGCGGCAGCAGGGCGGCGGGGACGCCTATCACGGCGAGCGCTCCGATCTCCGCCGCGCCGTCCCCCTCACCGAGCCGGAGAGCCGCTATACCGGTGGGCGGCGTAAAAAACAGGGGCGCGCCCCCGTCCCCTACTC
>JAJQHP010000197.1 GCA_021199695.1 Clostridiales bacterium | reverse complement strand
CCTGTTGTCTTTGCGTTAAATTTCTCTCCGCCCCTCCAATGCCCGGGCCAGAGTGGCGTCGTCGGCGTATTCCAGATGGCTCCCCACCGGGACGCCGTAGGCCAGCCGGGTGATTTTCACCCCGAAGGGCTTGAGCAGACGGCTGATATACATGGCGGTGGTCTCCCCCTCCGTGTCCGGGTTGGTGGCCATAATGACCTCCTGTACCTCGCCGGAGGCCACCCGCTGCACCAGCTGGCTGATACGCAGATCGTCCGGCCCCACATGGTTCATGGGAGACAGCACCCCATGGAGGACATGGTACAGGCCGTTGTACTCCCCGGATCGCTCCATGGCGATAACGTCCTTGGGGTCGGCAACCACGCAGACAACACTGTGGTCCCGCTTGAAACTGGAGCAGAGGGCGCAGGGACCGTCTCCTTCCGTCAGATTCTGGCACACAGGGCAGCAGGTGATGGAGTGCTTGGCCTCCAGAATGGCCTGGGCGAAGGACTCCGCCTCCTGATCCGGCAGGTCCAGCACATAAAAGGCCAGCCGCTGGGCGGACTTGGCCCCGATGCCGGGCAGGCGGTTAAAATGCTCCACCAGCTGCTCCAGGGCAGGGGGAAGATACTGCATGGTCAGACGCTCCTTTTCCTTCCGAAAGCCGCCCTGCGCTTCACAAAAACGTCACAGGACGTTGGTTATTTCGCCACATTCCGGTCACATTTTCCTGGTATCGTCATAGCCAGGAACAGCAAGCGGCCGGACGGCATAGGATGTGATGCGGCCTCCAGCCCCGGAAATGCCAGGCTGTCCCAACGCCGCTTTCGATAGATGCCCCGGCAGCGCTCCTTCTTACCCCCAGAGCGCTGCCGGGGTCCCTTTATGTTTTTTTGCAACAGTTACCCGTCGTAGACAGACGAGGTGTTGCACTCCGCCGCGTCGTAGCCGTCCGCCTGGAGGGCGTCCAGGATGGCCCGCTTGTGGGTGGCGCCGAAGGCCTCCAGCGTCACCTTCAGCTCCACGCCGTGCTGACGGTTGATGTTGACGAACTGGTTGTGCTCCAGCTTGATAATGTTGCCGCTCTGCTTGGCCACCAGCTCCGCCACCCGGAGCAGCTCTCCGGGGCGGTCGGGGAGATGCACCGAGAAGGTGAACACCCGGCTGCGGTTGATCAGCCCGTGCTGGATGATGGAGGCCATGGTAATGACGTCCATATTGCCGCCGGTGAGGATGGAGACCACGTTTTTGCCCTTGCAGTCCAGGTGCTGGAGGGCAGCGGCAGTGAGCAGACCGGCGTTCTCTACGATCATCTTGTGCTTCTCGGTCATGTCCAGGAAGCAGTTCACCAGCTCCTCGTCCTTGACGGTGATGATGCCGTCCAGGTACTTTTGGAGATAGGGGAACACCTTGTCCCCGGGGGTCTTGACCGCCACGCCGTCGGCGATGGTCTCCACCGTGGGGAGCGTCACCACATGGCCCGCCTCCAGGCTGGCCTTCATGGAAGCTGCCCCCTCCGGCTCCACACCGATGACCTTCACATGGGGGTTGAGCAGTTTGGAGAGGGTGGCTACCCCTGCCGCCAGTCCGCCGCCGCCGATGGGCACCAGGATCACGTCCACATCCGGCAGATCGGAGAAGATCTCATAGGCGATGGTGCCCTGACCGGTGGCGATGCGCAGGTCGTTGAAGGGGTGGATGTAAGTCAGGCCCTCCCCCTCAGACATCTCCGCGGCTTTGTCGGCGGCGTCGTCAAAGCTGCTCCCGTGGAGCACCACCCGTGCGCCATAGCTCTTGGTGTTCTCCACCTTGATGAGGGGGGTGGTGGTGGGCATGACCACGGTGGCGGGAACGCCCGCCTTCTGGGCGGCGTAGGCCACCCCCTGGGCGTGGTTTCCGGCGGAGGCGGTGATCAGTCCCCGCTCCCGCTCCTCTTTATCCAGCGTGGAGATGGTATAGTAAGCGCCCCGAATCTTATAGGCGCCGGTGATCTGCATATTCTCCGGCTTGAAATAGACCTGATTGCCGCAGCACCGGGAAAAATAGGCGGAGTGGATCAGGTGGGTGTCTCTCAAAACGCCCTGCAGCGCCCGGCGGGCCTCTCTAAACTCTTCCAATGTCATCATAACGGACGGATTCCTTCCTTCTGATATTCGGCACGCACACAAATGTGTGCGAAACGCACTCCTGCTATTGTAGCTGTCTCCCGCCAAATTGTCAACTAAGGGCTCTGGTTTTCTCGCCTATGCCAGCGCAGCCACAGCCATAGACAATGCCAGCGCCACCGGCTGATGGAGCATATAAATCAGCAGACTGTGTCGTCCAACCCAGTCCAGGCCGGGTATTTTTGCTTTCAGCCACTCCGGCGGCCTGCGCAGCAGCAGCCGCCCCAGGAACAGACCGGTGAGGTAGAGGAAGAACCAGGGGAACAGGGGAAAATAATCGCTGGAGGTAAAGCCCGGGGCGGGAAATCCGAACACCGTCAGCCAGCCGGAGGAGTAGAGCTGCTCCGGCAGTTGAAGCAGCACCTGACCTCCCAGGGAGAGATAGCCGCGCTGTACCGTCCGGGTGAGGAGAAACAGGAAAAAGCTCACCACCGCCCCGGGGATGGCCGGTATTTTTTTCAACAATGGCCCCAGCACTGTCGCCAGCAGCAGGGCACAGCCCAGCAGCGTCAGCACCCCGTACCAGATGGCCTGATCCGGTTCGGCAACGAGAGTCACCACTGTCACCACAATGCCGCACCCGTTGAGCAGCAGACCATTTCTCAGCCGGTGTCCACTCAGGTTCCAGGACAGTCCAGAGAGGAGGATGAACGTCCAGCAGATGCACTGCTGCCAGATGTGGACGGCGGGGATGCTCCGCCAGCCGGGCTGAAAGCCCTGAATGATAAAGACATCGAACAAAAAGTGGTAGGCCACCATGTTGACCACCGCCAGTCCCCGGACGCCATCGAGCAGATGATATCTCCTGTCCACAGGCGACGCCTCCTCTCCAATTTTGCAAGCTACCTCATTATACCATTTTTGGGCGGACTGGTCTATCCCCTTGTTTTCCACCATAGGTTATGGGAAAAGGGAGGTGGAGCTATGGCCCGAAGGCTGCTGGCGGGGACAGCCGCCGTGTTTGCCCTGGCGCTGCTGCTGTTTCCTCAGGCGGGGGGCGACGCCGCCCGGGCAGGGCTGGAGCTGTGCGGCAAGGTGATCCTCCCAGCTCTGTTTCCTTATTTTGTCCTGTCCAATCTGGCCATCCGTCTGGGGCTGGGGCAGCGGCTGGCAGAGCTGCTGGACCCGGTGATGGAGCCGGTCTTTCATGTGGGCGGAGCCGGAAGCGCGGCCCTGGCCCTGGGCATCCTGGGGGGCTACCCCGTGGGGGCGGAGACTGTCCGGACCCTGCTGGAGGAGGGACAGCTCTCCCGGGAGGAGGCCCAGCGGCTGCTCTGCTTTTGCAACAATTCCGGCCCCGCCTTTATCCTGGCTGTGGCGGGGAGCACTGTATTTGGCAGCGTGACCACCGGCATTTTTCTGTTAATGGTCCATATTCTGGCCGCTCTGACCGTAGGGATCGTCCTGCGGGGAGAGGCTCTGCCCTCCACGGGCAGCCGCCGCCGGAAAGAGACATCGACCACGCCCGCCGCCTCTCTGCTGCCCCAGGCGGTGAAGCAGGCCCTGAATTCCTCCCTTCAGGTCTCCGCCTATGTGGTGCTGTTCAACATTGTCATCGGTCTGCTCCAGGCCCTGCCCTGGCCGTCTGCCGTCTCGGATTCTCTCCTCTCCCCGCTTTTGTCGGGGCTGCTGGAGCTGTCCAACGGGGTCTGCGCTCTGGAGCTGTGGGTACAGTCGCCCCTGGGACTGGCCGTCTGCGCCTTTCTGCTGGGCTGGGGCGGGCTTTCGGTCCACTGTCAGACCGCCGCCCTGCTGGAGGGCTCCGGCCTCCGGCTGGGGCCGTATCTGGGAGCCAAGCTGCTCCAGGGGACAGTCTCCGCCGGGCTGGCACTGGCGGGGGCATGGCTGATGCCGGGACTGCTCCCCGCCGCCCTGGTAGGGCAGAGGATTGAGCTGTTCTCCGTTTTCCCTCTGTCTGTGGGGACGGGAGCCGTCCTGTGGCTGGCGGCGGGTCTGCTGCTTGCAAAAAGGAGTGGAAAAAGCATCCGCGAGCGGGTATAATAAAAGGGTCAACAATACATCATCACCAGGAAAGAGGAATTTCCCATGCTGTTTCGAGATCAGATCGAGCCGCGCTGCATCTACTGCCAGCACGGCACTGCCATCGCAGAGGATACGGTCGTCTGCCTGAAAAAGGGCGTTATGTCCGGCGGCGGGAGCTGCCGGGGCTTCGCCTACGACCCCTTCAAGCGGGTGCCCGCCGTACCCGCAGATCCGGATTTTTCCAAACTGAACGACGCCGATTTCTCTCTGGACGTGGAGGAGGACGGCGGCGACTGAGCCTCACTGCGCATAATTTCCCTTCTCCCGAACCATAGTAACCCTGTGGGTGCCGCAGGCAGCTGTCCTGGGGCGTCCGCCTGTGATATCGACAAAGGAGGGAATACGGATGTTGGATAAGATCGCTCTGGTCCTGAGCATCATCGGCGGCATCAACTGGGGGCTGATCGGCCTGTTCCAGTTTGACCTGGTCGCCTTTCTGCTGGGAGGCTCCGGGAGCATCCTCAGCCGGATCGTCTATGTTCTGGTGGCTGTGGGCGCCCTGTGGTGCATCTCGCTGCTGTTCCGTGACACGGACACCGCCCGGACTGAGGCTGCTGGCTGACCTGTCCCGGCTGCTGGTCCCTGCCGTCAAACGGCAGGGACTTTCTGCGTTGTGCTGTGGCGTTGTGGGTCCTATCGCAACAAAATGGCAAAGCTCGGTCGTTTTTGATTGCACTTTTCTGTATATTCTGCTACAATTAAACCAGAGAAAACAGCACCCCGGAGAGAAAGGAGAGCAGACCCATGATCCGCATTGCAGTAGTGGACAACGCAGAGGCGGCGGCCCAGAAGATCGCCGACTACTTAAAACGATATCAGGAGGAGCATGGTCTGTTGTTCCAGGTCAACCTCTTTCACGACGGGGCGGAGCTGCTGGACGGGTTCCAGCCTACCTATGACC
>JAJQHP010000121.1:1879-5107 GCA_021199695.1 Clostridiales bacterium | reverse complement strand
GGCCCTCTGGCGTCGGGGCCGCCCCCCCCCCCCCCCCCCCGCCCCCCCGTCCCCCCCCCGCCCCCCTCGCCGCCCCCGCCCTGGGGAGCCGTGGTGCAGTTCGGCGGCCAGACCGCCATCAAGCTGGCCAAGACTCTGGCGGACATGGGACTGCCCATTCTGGGCACCAGCGCCGACGGGGTGGACGCCGCCGAGGACCGGGAGCGGTTCGACGAGATTCTGAACCTCTGCGGCATCCCCCGGGCGGCGGGTCACACCATTTTCACCGCCGAGGAGGCCATCGCCGCCGCCAACCAGGTGGGCTATCCCGTCCTGGTCCGTCCCTCCTACGTCCTGGGGGGACAGGGGATGGAGATCGCCTACAATGACGACAACATCCGGGACTTTATGCGCATCATCAACATGACCGCCCAAGAGCACCCCATTCTGGTGGACAAGTACCTCATGGGCCGTGAGGTGGAGGTGGACGGCGTCTTTGACGGGGAGGACATCCTCATCCCCGGCATTATGGAGCACGTGGAGCGGGCAGGCATCCACTCCGGAGACTCCATCTCCGTCTATCCCCCCCTGAACGTGGCGGAGAAGCACAAGCAGACCATCCTGCGCTACACCAGAGATCTGGCAAAGCACCTGGGGGTCATCGGCCTGATCAATGTCCAGTTCATCATCTACCAGGACGAGGTCTATATCATCGAGGCCAACCCCCGCTCCTCCCGCACCATCCCCTATATCTCCAAGGTGACGGGAGTGCCCATCATCGACCTGGCCACCAAGGTCATGCTGGGAGCCAAGCTGAAGGATCTGGGCTACGGAGTGGACATCTATCCCGAGGGACGGTACTACGCCGTGAAAATGCCGGTGTTCTCCTTTGAGAAGCTCACCGACGTGGACACCAACCTGGGGCCGGAGATGAAGTCCACCGGCGAATGTCTGGGCCTGGCGGACAGCTTCCCCCAGGCCCTGCTCAAGGCCTTCAAGGGCGCCAATATGAAGGTGCCCAAGAAGGGCAGCCGGGTCATCCTGACGGTGAAGGACGAGGACAAGGCGGAGACGCTGGAGCTGGCCCGGGAGATGGTGGAGCTGGGTATGGAGCTGTACGCCACCCAGGGCACCTACGACTACCTGACCGAGCGGGACGTGCCGGTCCACTTCATCCACCGCCTGGGCCACGGACACCCCAACATTCTGGACATGATCCAGTCCGGGGTGGTGGACATGATTTTGAACACCCCCCGCCGCACCCAGCGGGAGGACGGCGACGGCTGGCGCATCCGCCGGGCCGCCGTGGAGCACTCCGTCCTCTGCCTGACCAGCACGGACACCTGCCGGGCCATTCTCACCGCCCGGAAGGAGGGCCACAGCGAGCAGATCGTCCCGGTGGACATCACCCGGCTGTAAGCCACACCCCCCAACAGACCCGCCGCAGTCCGCCGTTCGGTCCCCTTCTGTGTCGGCCTGTCAGACGAAAACATCCCATTGACTGCAAATGCCCAGCCATCCCCGAAGGAATGGCTGGGCATTTGGTATGTACCATGATTTTGGCCTGTCTCAATGGGGTCCCGCTACTCGATCCGCAGCTCCTCCCCTTCTGCGCAGATCTGTTCGATCTCCCCGTCGCTGATCCGGTAGGCCTCGCCAAAGAGCCAGGTCTCCCCGTCCTCGATGAGGAAAAAGCTGCCGTCCGGCAGGGCGAAGAAGCAGTTGCCATAGCTGTCCCCACAGGTGATGTCCTCAAACAGCCGCTGTCCGTCCAGGATGTTGTCCCGGACCATCTGATAGTGGGGCAGCACGTTGATATCGGTCAGCCCCAGGCCGGGGATGAACCGCCGATAGTCCGGGTCAACGGACTCGCCCTCCAGCTCCGGCTGGGCGTATACCGTGTCGGCGCAGTTCATCGTCCCCGCGCTGATACCTATGAGGACGCCGTCGAAGCCCTCCAGCAGCTCCCGGAGACGGATGCGGCTGAAAAAGGCGTTTTCCGTGGGGACATGGCCCCCGGAGAGCAGGATCACGTCGCTCCCGCGAACCAGAGCCTCCGCGTCCCCCTCATTTCGCCCGTCGCAGATCGCCATGTCCGCCAGAGGCAGATCGTGGTAGCGGAACGCCCTGTAAAAGGTGTCCATCATCTCGTCATTGGCGCCAAGCGCCTCCGGGTCTGCGCTGACGATCAGGCACCGGGCCTTCTCCGGCCAACGCTGGGCCAGCAGCTCCACGAAGCCGTTGGACTCATCCAGGATACAGGGGAGGTCCACCCCCTCCGGCGCGCCCCGGGTACAGGGGCTGCTGGTCAAAAACAGATACATAAAATATGCTCCCTTCTCATAGCGGCGTGCTGCGCCGCTCAGCGAGTGATGGATTTGTTGGACACATAGCTGCTCAGTATGCTCCCGCTGACCGCCCGGACGGTGTAATAATAGGTGGTGCCGGAGACGGCGGTGGTGTCGGTATAGCTGGTGGTGGTAACGGTGGCGATCTGCTTCCACGAGCCGCCGCTGACCTTCCGGTAAACCCGGTAGCTCTGTGCGCCGTCAACGGCCCCCCATGTCACCTTCACCCCGGTGGAGGCATTGGACAGGGTGACGGTGGGCTGGGCCAGGCGGACGACGGAGACGTTGGTTAGGTAGCCGCTGTAGACGCTTCCACTGACCGCCCGGACGGTGTAGTAGTAGGTCGTGCCGCTCTCCGCTGTGGCGTCCGTGTAGCTGGTGGAGGTGGTATAGCACAGCGCAGACCAGCTGCCGCCGGATATCTTGCGGTAGACGCGGTATCTGTTCGCCCCCGTCACCGTCCCCCACGTCACCTTGACGCCGGTGGACACGTTGGACAGAGTGACGGTGGGCTGGGACAGATACAGAATGGACACATCGGACACATAGCTGCTCAGTATGCTCCCGCTGACCGCCCGGACGGTATAATAATAGGTGGTGCCGCTGTTGTCCACAACCGCCGTGTCCGTGTAGGTCAGAGTGCTGACGGAGACGGTGGCGATCTGCTTCCACGAGCCGCCGCTGACCTTCCGGTAGACCCGGTAGCTCTGTGCGCCGTCAACGGCCCCCCATGTCACCTTCACCCCGGTAGAGGCGTTGGACAGAGTGACGCTGGGCTGGGACAGACACGGAATGGATACGCTGGAATCGTAGCTGCTGTAGACGCTTCCACTGACCGCCCGGACAGTGTAGTAGTAGGTCGTGCCGCTCTCCGCTGTGGCGTCCGTGTAGCTGGTGGAGG
>JAJQHP010000121.1:0-1779 GCA_021199695.1 Clostridiales bacterium | reverse complement strand
CGCCGCTGACCTTCCGGTAGACCCGGTAGCTCTGTGCGCCGTCAACGGCCCCCCACGTCACCTTCACCCCGGTGGAGGCGTTGGACAGGGTGACGCTGGGCGTGTCGAGAGATGTCACCTGGGCAGTATCCGTGTTCTCTTCCCCGTCCGCGTTCGACTGGGCGGATGTAGTCCATGTGACCTCGCTGCCCGCGACGGACAGGTCCAGGGCGAACCACTCGTCGGCAGATTCCTCTGTGACGATCGCCGTACAGGCCACCTCCCCAAACCAGTTGGACAGAGTTTCCGGCGGTGCGCCCAGGAAAGAGATCGTCTCCAGTCCGGTGCAGGCATAGAAGGCGTATGAGCCGATGGAGGTCACGGAGGCGGGGACGGTCAGCTCGGTCAGACCGCTGCACAGCTGGAGCGCCCCGCTCCCGATGGTGGTCAGGCTCTCCGGCAGCTCCAGGCTGGTGAGCCCGGTGCAGTTGAACAGCGCACGGATGCCCAGTTCGGTCAGCCCGTCGGGCAGGGTCAGACTGGTCAGGCCGGTGCAGCCATAGAGCGCGTTCATGGGCAGCGCCGTCACCCCGTCCGGGATGACCAGACTGGTCAGGCCGGTGCATTTGTAGAAGGCAGAATTGCCCAGCTCGGTCAATCCGCCGGGCAGGGTCAGGTCGGTCAGACCGGTGCAGCTGCCAAAGGCTCCGACCCCGATGGTCGTCACCGTCGAGGGGAGGGACACAGAGGTCAGACCGGTGCACAGATAGAAGGTGCGGTAGGGAATTTCGGTAACGCCCTCCGGGATGGTGACGGTCTCCAGGCTGGAGCAGCCATAAAAGGCGCAGTCTCCGACGACTGTAACGCTGTCCGGGATGGAGACGGCGGTCAGATTGGTGCACTCCTGGAAGGAATAGGGAGCCACCGAGGCGACGCCCTCCCCGATCTCCACCGTCTTCACCACTGTCCGCATGGGATACCAGGCGGCAAAGCCCGCCTCCCACGCCTCCACCATGTCCCCGGAGCCGCTGACGGTCAGCAGTCCGTCGGAGGAGATTTTCCAGGCGACGTTGTCTCCGCAGTCCCCGGAGGGAAAGTAGTGTTCCTCTGAATAGCCGTAATCGCTGACGGCCTCCCCGGAGTCGCTGTCATAGACACAGACGGCATAGGTATAGGTGTGATACAGGCTCGCCTCTGCGTCCTGGTAGGTAACTTCCGTCTCGTCCTCTCCGGGATAGGTGGCGTAACCCGCCAGCTCATAATCTCCGCCGTCTGTGCTGCGGAGAACCATATAGTCATATTCCTCCACCACGTCCCAGGTGACACAGACGTAGAAATCATCGTACTCTGTGACCGTTTCGATGGCGGTGATGGTGGGGGCGTCATATTCGTATTCGCCGCTGTCAGAATCGTCGTCTATATCGCCGTCCTCCCCGCTCTCCGAGGCGTCCGACTCCTCCGTCTCATCGGCAGTCATGACGTCGCACTCCGCCTCCGTAGCAATGGCGGGCCGGGGCAGGCCAGCCAAAAGCAGGCAGACGGCCAAAAGCAGAGCCGCATATCGTTTCAGGGTATTTTGCATGGGATTCCTCCTTGGGTCTGAGGGGCAGTTGCAGATTCTATAGACACCTTACCACATTTTCACGGTATTTGCAACTATTTGTAACAACTTGTAACAAATCGTATCGTCCCGGCCCTTTTAGCCGCAAAAAGGGCCCCCGGGAGCATCCTCCCGGGGGCTTTCGCGTGCCAAAAAGTTTTTCAGGTGAAAGAAAGGGTCACTCCGCCGTGTAGATCGAG
>JAJQHP010000039.1 GCA_021199695.1 Clostridiales bacterium | reverse complement strand
GATGAGGGCGCAATCGTGGTCTATGATTCCAACAGCGGCCTATTGAAGACGGACTCTGTGCAGGATCTCCTGGACGATGGCCCGAAGAACGAGCTGTACCTGGACAGCGGTGCTAAAGTTGTGTTCAAGATTAACACTAACCGGGAAGTGCAGATTGGTTTGCGGTCTGTGACCGGCGCAAGCGTGACCTATACCATCAGCGACGGCTCCACGACCAAAACCTATACTACCAGCTCCAGCGTGGATATGTTCTATGACCTCCAGGCTAAGAGCAGCAGTGACGCAACCGAGACGACCTACACCATCACCGTGACCAGCGGCGGCATCCTGTCCATCACCGACATCAAGGAGTGCGACAGCACCGGTGAGAGCATCTTCGGCTCCCTGACCGCCGACGAGGTGGTGGCCGCCCTCACCGGCGAGACCGCCGAGGCCGAGACTGCCGACGCTGTCCTCACCGTGAACCTGGCGGACTACACCGGCTCCGTCATTGCCAGCACCGAGCTGACCGCCACCGGCGTGGCAGGGGAGAGCGCCACCTTCGCCGCCGCCGACATCCTCTCCGCCGTCAGCGAGGCTCTGCCCGATGGCTACGCCCTGGTGGACGAGGACAGCGCCGCCGACCAGACCGTCACCTGCGGCGAGAGCGCCACCCTGACCCTCCAGGTCGGCAAGGTCGCCACCCTGACCGTGACCTACCAGAAGTACAGCGGCCTGTTCAAAAAGACCACTGTGGGCACCGTCACCCTGACCAAGGTGCAGACCAGTTCTACCAGTAAGGCCACCTTCTCCGCCAGCGAGATCAAGGCGGCGGTCCCCAGCGGCTACACGGTTCTGCTGGCCACCTCCGCCAGCGTGAGCTACGGCTCCACTGCCACCAAGACGGTGACGGTCTACTAAGCCCCTCCCGTAAACATTTAAACCCAAACGAACGCCCCGTCTGATGTACGGTCAGGCGGGGCGACTTCGCAGCAGAAACGGCCCCTTGCGTCCCAAACGGGGCTGTTTCTGCGGACAGACAACGGTCACGGGGGCAGCGGGACCTTCCGCTGCTCCCAACGTTTGTAGTGCCTAAACCGGCGGCCCGCGCCGCCGGGCAGGAGGAGACAACGCGCTTATGGAAAAAATCATTCAGAGAATCTGCATCGTGGCCTTCGGGGTGTCCCTGGCGGTCTTCGGCGTGGTCTCGCTCTACCGCCTGCTCACCACGGACAGCCGCGGCCCCACCATCACCATGGACAGCCAGGAGGTCACGGTCAGCGTGGCCGACGGGGACGCGGCGATTCTGGAGGGCGTCACCGCCCAGGACGGGACGGACGGGGACGTGACCGACTCCCTGGTGGTGGAGCGCATGAGCAACTTCATCACCGACGGGGTGCGGGAGGCCACTATCGCGGCCTTCGACTCCGCCGGGAACGTGACCAAGGTCACTCGCCAGGTGGTCTACAGCGACTACACCGCCCCCACCGTGACCCTCTCCGGCCCTCTGGCCGCGTCCACCAACGACACCGGCGCGCTGCTGGACGTGCTCACCGTCACCGACTGTCTGGACGGGGACCTGACCGGGCAGGTGCAGATCATCTTTGACGACAATACCCAGTCCGTCTCCGCAGGGGAGTTCGCCATGCGCATCCAGGTGTCCAACAGCGCAGGGGACACCCTGGACCTGCCGGTGACGGTGCGCTTCTACAGCGCCTCCGATGAGACGGAGACTCCCCGGCTCACCCTGACGGACTATCTCATCTATGTGGAGCAGGGGACGGAGGTGGACCCGGAGGACTATCTGGACACCATCACCGTGGGATACACCACCTATACCTGGAGCGCGGCCTCCAACGCCTTTCTGTCAGGCGACGACACAGAGACCATCCGCCGCTATTTCGTGAAGGTGAACGACGAGACGGACACCTCCACCCCCGGCGTCTATGAGATCGCTTACAGCTATACGGACCGGGACAGCGGCCTGACCGGAACGGTCCGCCTGATCGTCATCGTAGAGGAGGGCTGAGCCATGGCAGAGAAAGAAACCCGGGCCGCGTCCCGGCCCGCCTCCACCGCCTCCGGCGGCCTCTCCCAGACGCTGGACCTGGACTCCATGCTCCGGGATATTTGCCGCCAGTGGTGGGTGATCCTGCTGGCCGCCGCCGCCGCGGCCCTGCTGGCGGGCGGCGTGGTGCAGCTGACCTACACCCCCCAGTACACCACCACGGCCATCTTCGTGGTCAGCAAGAGCGGCGTCAGCGGCAATACCGTCTCCGACAGCATTTCCGCCTCCAGCGCCCTGGCGGAGACCTTCACCACCGTGGTGGACAGCGACATCCTGGAGACCCGGGTCTGCCGCGCCCTGGGGGTAGACAGCCTGGACGGGGACATCTCCATCAGCGTAGTCAGCTCCACCAGCCTGATGACCATGACGGTGAACGCCTCATCTCCCCGGCTGGCCTATGAGATGATACAGGCGGTGATGGACACGGCGGTAGAGCTGTGCCGGGAGGTGAGCGACAACATCACCATCCAGATGCTCCAGTCGCCGGAGATTCCCGTCAGCGCCTCCAACACGCTGAAGGTGTACCGTCCCATGATTTCGGCGGGGGTGATCGCCCTGGTCCTCATGGCGCTGCTGTTCGGGACCCTCTCCTATTTCCGGGACACGGCAAAGACGGAGTGGGACCTCCGGCGGAAGGTGGACGCAAAGCTGCTGGCCTCCATCCCCCACGAGCAGAAGTACAAGACCCTCTCCGCCCGTGTCCATCGGAAGAGCTACTCCCTGTTCCTGGAAAACCCCACCCTGAGCTTCGGCTATGTGGAGGCCTGCCGCATGATGGGGACCCGGGTGCGCCGGGAGCTGGACCGGAAGGGCGGCCGTGTCCTCATGGTGAGCAGCGTCTCGGAGAACGAGGGCAAGTCCACCGTGGCGGCGAATCTGGCCATGGCGCTGGTCCAGGAGGGCCGCAGCGCCGTGCTGGTGGACTGCGATTTCCGAAAACCGGCGCAGTACAAAATTCTGGGCCTCCCCAAAGAGCGGGAGGAGGAGTGCGACCTGGGTACCGCGCTGAAAAAGCGAGGCGCCGTCCAGATTCAGCCCATGGGGATGGAGAAAAATCTCCCGGTGCTGTTCAGCACCACCAGCCACCGGCGTCTGCTGACCCGTGAGGTCACAGAGGCCATGGGCATGACCATCGATATGCTCAAAAAGATGGCGGACTATATTATTCTGGACACCTCCCCTCTGGGCCTGGTGGCGGAGAGCGCCCGTATCGCTTCCCTGGCGGACGCCAGTCTGCTGGTGGTGGAGCAGGACGTGGTGGAGGTCTGTTTCCTCAACGACGCCATCGACCAGCTCAACGAGAGCGGGGCGAAGGTGCTGGGCTGCGTGTTCAACAACGTCCATACAGGCCTCTTCGGCCGGGCCAGCACCTATGGCAGCTATTATGGCTACGGCCACTCCTACGGCTACGGTCATTACGGCTACGGACACTATGACAAGGCCCACCGGACGGATGAAAAGGCGAAAACAGAGGGGAGGAAATCATAATGGCGGAGCGCTCTGTCCCCGAACGGGAACAGGAAAACAAGATTGACCTGATCCCCCTGATTTCCGGGATGTTCAAGCAGATGCTGCGTACCTGGTGGCTGGGCCTGGCTCTGTTGCTGGTGAGCATTGTCCTGGGTCTGCTGTTCGCTCACTGGAACTATCTCCCCAAATATGAGGCAAAGGCGTCCTTCGTGGTCACCTCCAGCACCAGCGCCAGCATTTCCACCAGCCGCTACTACAACAGCGTGACCACAGAGCAGCTGGCGGCGACCTTCCCCTACATTTTGACCAGCGGCGCGCTGAGCAGGGTGGTGGCCAACGACCTGGGCACGGCGACGGTTCCGGGGACGATCACGGCCTCCGTGCTGGGGGACACCAATCTGCTGCAGATCAGCGTCCTCGCTGACGACCCGCAGACCGCCTACGACATCCTGCAAGCTGTGGTGGAGAACTATCCTACAGTGGCCAAGTACATCATCGGGAACACGTCCCTGAAGCTGCTGGAGGAGAGCGGTTTGCCCACCGCCCCCACGGAGAGCTGTAATTACCGGGGCTACGCCCTGCGGTTTGCGCTGGTGGGCATGGCCCTCTATCTGCTGCTCCTGCTGTTTCTGATGTTGAGCAACCGGACGGTGAGCGACCGGGACGAGCTGCAAAAATACGTCAGCGCGCCCTATCTGGGAGGCGTTCCCCTGGTACGGGAAAAGCGGCGAAGCCGCGGGAAAAGCCCCGGATTCCTGGCCGGAGATCTGAAAGAGCTGCCTGACCGGTATCAGGAGTCTATGGATGACCTGCAAATTCGCCTCACCCGCACCATGGAGAAGCGGAGCTGGAAGACGGTGCTGGTCACCAGCGCTCTGGCGGGGGAGGGCAAGACCTCTGTTTCCGCGAGCCTGGCTCTGCAGCTGGCGGACAAAGGCGCAAAGGTGCTGCTCATCGACTGCGACCTGCGCAGCCCCTCTGTGGCGGCGGCGCTGGGCGTCCCCCAGTGGGGAGAGACGGACGGTCTGGTGGACTATCTGAAGGGCCGCCGTGAGCCTGCCGAGCTGATTCATACCTGGGAGGGGAAATCGCTGTACGTCCTGCCCGGCGGACAGGCGACCTCCCACACTGCGTCTCTCTACACCAACGGCAGGCTCGAACGGCTGATCGCCGCCTGCCGGGAGGAAATGGATTACGTCATTGTGGATACGCCGCCCTGCACCTTTATGCACGACACCGCCCTGATCGCCCCATGCCTGGACGCGGGTATCCTGGTGGTGCGGCAGGACTGCGCCCCGGCGAACCGCATCATGGACGGGGCGGAGATTCTGGCCCAGGCGGAGCTGCCCCTGGTGGGCTGCGTCCTCAACGGCGTCAGCACCGGATTGGGGCACTATGGCTACGGCTATGGGTACGGTTATGGCTATGGCTACGGACATTACGGCTCCTATGGAGAGTCAAAATAAATCGGGTTCGTTCGGTAACGGACTGCAAAAAGCAGCGCAGACAGTATCATGGAGACACGATACTGTCTGCTTTTTTCGGGGCTCACTGTCAAGAGTTGGGGTAGAGAAAAAACAGCATCAGGCATACAGGACACAGGAAG
>JAJQHP010000189.1 GCA_021199695.1 Clostridiales bacterium | reverse complement strand
CGGGGATGTTCAAAAGGGGTTTGGGGATTCCCCCAACCAGCCAGCGGAGCGGAGTCTTTGGTAGCACGAAGACATTGCTGGTTATTGAAATGGAGTGAAAACGTACCCAAATACTAAAAGTCACTCCCCAACCACAATGCGAAGCTGACCGTCTGCGGAAATTTCAGCCGCATGGTTTTGATGTGCCAGTCATAGAAGTTCGCTTTTTCCTTGTCGCTCATCTGCACCCATGTACTGCGAAACGCCTCGTCCAGCATGACAAGGAAGTGAATGCCGGGGAGCGATTGAATCAACGCCCAATAGTCGCTGTCGCTGGAGACGAGGATCACGGAATCCACCTGATTCAGATAGACCTCCCGGCAGGTGTTCGCCGCCAGCGTCATGTCCACCTGAGACTTATGCTCGTAAATCCTGCCCACGACAACGTGTTCCGTATTGTAATCAGTGGGGATACCCATCTGGCAGAGAGTCGTCCATGCTGACGTTGTGTAATCAGATTGGACGGCACTTGTTGTCCCACCTGAGTATAGTATAGCATATTTTGCATGGTGTGGGCGGGTCGATATATGTGTTTTTACGGAGATACCATTGGCCTTTTCTGCTGGTGGGTGGATCAAAATTCGTTATCACAGAGGGGGTCATATGGCTCAGATGCTCATTGTCACAAGGGAGCGGCCCCGAGGTAGTGGACGAGAATGAGGACGCTGTGTACTACACCAGCGGCTTCTCCAGCCAGGAAGAGCTGGAAGCATATGAGGCGGAGCTCTGCGCCACCGTGGAAGCGGAGGGCGCAGCCCTGCTGGTCAATGAGAACAACGCCCTGCCCCTGTCCTCCGGGGCCAAGGTGAGCCTGTTCGCCCGTGGTTCCGTCGATCTGATGTACGGCGGCACCGGCTCCGTCACCTGGCTTTCCCGCTCTGACTGGGAGGGCACCTATCCCACCGGGACGTTCAGCCCCTCTATGGACGATGAGCTGCTGGCCGAGCCGGAGTGCACCCGTTATGACGCAGACGAGGTCGAGCAGCCGGAGATGCCCACTCTGGGAGCGGACAACGGCATGACCCTGTCCATGATGATTGGCAAGGATTACGACGATGCCGATTGGGACGCCATGCATCGCATCCTCTACACTGTGGTCAACTCCAACGCCATGAACGGCTGGGAATCGATGTAACCTAAAGTAACGCCAAACAAGCTGGTTACCGCTTCGCAACATACCTCAGAAAACAGTAAGAGCCAATCAAATCAGCCCGGTCAAGTACCGTCCTCTGGCGACACCTGACCGGGCTTTTCTGCACGGTAACGATAACGTAGGAATGGTAAAATTTCCTTAAATGTGCAGTTCGTTCTGTTCTTTTCATAGCTTTCTTGTAAATTTCCTGATTTTGCAGAAAACAATTTCTACTGCCGGGGTCAAACCTGCCAGGAGTTTTCACGGCTAACGCCCACAACCCCCGCCGGAGTGACGTTTTTCCGGGGTTTTTCTATATATAAATTAGCTTGATATAGCTTGCCCGATTTTGACTGGATGAGACGCTTTTTGACCCGAATTTTTGAGTAAAAAATGTGGCAGCCTTTCCCATGAACCGATTAACACAGGACGCCCGGCAGCGACAAGCAGTTGTAAGGCCGGCAGGGCGAAAAGGGGAGAAATTCACGGCACAAAATATGGCGTGTCTGCAACCGGCGTAAGACATTACGGCGGAACATAGCGCTCCCTGCATGAAAAGTCCCATCGGCCCCACCGCCACACAAAAAGATGGCCTCTGCCAGCGGCAAAGGCCATCTCCGTGTTTTAATTGCGTCCGTTGACCCAGGCAGGTCAGCGGGCTATGGGGCTGACATTATCCCTCGTCGGGATTCTCGCCGTCTGTTTCCGCATCTGCTTCCGCATCGGCGTTCTCCTCGGCCTCGGCTCCGTCCCAGGTCTCGGTCTCGGTCTCGGCCTCCGCCGTGGTATCGGTCTCAGGCATGACCTCCGCATCGGTGTTCTCCTCCACCTCAGCCTCGCTGTCGGCGCTGGCTGCGACGACCTCCGCCGCCTTGCCGGTCAGCTCGGTGACGATGTCGTAGTCCGTCTCGGACGCGTTCTCGTGGTCATAGCTCAGGTTCAGGGTGCCGTCGCTGTTGGTGGTGTACACGCCGTTGCACACGACGCCGGGGACATAGTAGACGGAGGCGTTCATCATGTCGGTGCTGATGTACTGATACTCGACCTCCATGGTGAAGGTGCCGTCCTCATAGAGGTCCAGGGTGCCGTAGATGTACTCGGTGTTGGCGCTGCCCGGAGACAGTCTGGGGGTGGCGGTGATGGAGCCGCAAGGGCTGCTGATGACGATGTCATAGGAGTACAGAGCGCCGTCGTTGGCCTCGATGGGAGTCGCCTCAAAGTAGGCGTTGGTGTCCGTATCCTCGTCCGACTCCTCCTCCTGGCCCCAGCCGCTGCTGACGCTGGTATTCTCGTTGTACCACACGCCTACGGAGCCGCCGGCTTCGGGGTCGAAGCCCTCATACACATGGGGGAAGTCGAAGGAGTTGAAGATGTCGCTGCTGTAGTAGAACTCGCCGGAGATCAGGTTCTCCTCGCTGCTGGTGACCGCCGTGCCGCCGTCGGTGGTGTAGCTGGGGTTGCTCACATAGGTCTCATCCCAAGTGAACTCCGCCGAGATGCTGTAGGTGGCGTCCAGGCTGGCCTCCTCGGTGCTGCCGGTGACAGAGCTGGAGGAGACGTCGGTGATCTCAATGGTGACCACGTCGCCGGAGTCGGCGGTGTTGGTCAGGGTGAGCAGGATGCTGGTGGGATAGGCGGTGGTGCTGTAGTTCATGCCGTCCACCTTGATGGTCAGCTCATTGCCGAAGATGGACCACATATAGCTGAAGGTGGGTTCGCCGTACTCCACCTCGCCGGAGACCATGTAATCGCACTTGGCCTCGCCGGAGGCGGTGTAATCCGTGTTCTCATAGTCGGGGATGGCAACCACACGGATGCTCTAGGTGCCATAGGCCAGGGGGTCGGCCTCCTGGACGTTGCCGAACCAGTCGGTAGAGGCGTTGGCGGCCAGCACGTCGGAGAGGTTTCCGGTGTAGCTGTCGCTGCCGTCGTCGGTGATCTCCATGCTGTAGGTAGCGTCCTTGGTCTGGGCATCCTCATAGATGTACAGGTAATAGGAGACTGCGTTTTCCACCGCATCAAAGCTGTAGTTACCGTCCTCGTCCACCGTGAAGTTGGTGGGGCTGGCCAGGGCATTCTCGTTGGCAGAGCTGTCCTCCGAGTCGGAGGAGCCGGACTCCGCCGCCGCCCGGGCCTGCTCTGCTTCGATGGCAGTGGTCACCACGTTGGACATCTGGGTGAAGTAGGTGCTGATGTGCTCTCCCGCATTGGTGGAGCATCCGGTCAGCAGCCCCAGACACAGGACTGCGGCGAGGATCGTCGCACAAATCTTTTTTCCTCTCATTGATTTCCCTCCTGTTTCCCGGAGAAGCAGCAGACCACTCCGCAGATCGCAGCGGCAAGGGTCAGCAGGATCAGAACGAGTGCGGGGATGGGGCCGCCCTGGGAGTTGAAGAAGCTGTAATCGCCGGTAATGCTGCCGTATTGCAGGATGTTGCCCCAGGTATCTGCCCAGACGTTGTAGCTGTTGGCCACAAAGACCGCCAGACCGGCGCTGACGCCCACGACGCCCACCAGACCGAACCAGTCGGTGACCTGGTTGTCGATGAGGGCGTACGCCGCCAGCAGCAGCGCGCCCACCACCAGGCAGATGACCACCACATAGTCGCTGTACTGCTCATAGAGAGCCCCATAAATCACGCAGCCGACGGCTGCGGCCAGGGCGAACACCGCGCCCACCACAGCGGCGACGGCGCTGGCTCCCTTTCCTTTCAGGCTCAGCTTCATTCCTTATCCTCCTCCTTCTGGGTGGTGACCCGGATGACGGTGCGGTTATTTCTCCGGCTCTCCACAATGGCCAGCACCAGGCAGACGACCAGGAGGGCCGCAATGACAATGTTGGCCACAAAGACGGCCATCTCCCAATCGGGTACGACGGAGATAACGGTAGCGCCGTCGCCCAGACCGTTCATGCTGGCGGTCTTGGTCATGACATACAGGTTGCGCTTGGCGGCCTGCCGCATGAGCTGCAGGGCGTAGCCGTCGCCGTTGTTGATGGCGTTCAGGATGCGCTGGGCGTTGGAGCCGTTGGAGTCGCAGCAGCTGTAGTCCATGCCGGCCTCCAGCTCCTCCAGGGTGTTGTTGTAGTAACCGGTGTTGACGTAGCCGTCGCTGGTGACGTGGCCCTCAAAGCCCCATTCCTCTCTCAGCACGGTGGTCATCAGGGCAGTGTAGTTCTTGCCCAGGGTGGTGCCCACACGTCCGGTGGTGGCCATGACGCTCAGTGCGCCGCCGGCGAAGGAGCCCTCAAAGGCCCGGAGATAGATCTCCCGCAGCGCCTGCTCGTCCACAAAGACGGACAGGCCGGTACGGCAGGCCTCCTGGTCGTTGCAGCACATATGCTTGACGCACATGATGCAGCCCACCGCCTGGCAGGCCTCCGCCTCATAGTAGCCGCAGAAGTAGTCCATGGTGGCGTCCTCCGACCAGTACTGGCAGACACGTCCGCCGTAGGAGGAGCGGTGAATGTTGGCGGCGCCGTACCAGATCTCATCGTTGCCGTTGAGGGTGGCGATGAGGCCCTCGTACTTGCCCCGGAGGGAGTTCATCTCGGTGTTCCAGGTGCGGGCGGTCAGCGGATGGGAGACGAAGTTGATCAGGCCGCCGCAGGCGTTGGTGTCGTCGTCGCCCTTTTCCGTTCCGGGCACATCCAGCTCGGAGATGGTGTTGACGGACTTGGAGTCGGTCATGGTGTTGCACAGCTGCTCGATGGTCAGCTGATCTAGGAAGTCCTCCCACAGCTCATCGTCCAGGTCTACCCCGATCATGTCCACCAGGGTCAGGCCGTTGTCCACCCCCTGGGTGAAGTCGTCCACGCTGGGAGCGTCCTCGGGGATCTCATAGTAGTAGTTGGACAGGGCGTCCATGACCTCCTGGGTGGCGCTGAGCTGAGTGGCCACGGGGAAGGTGCCCTCCCAGTCGCTGCGGGTCATGTAGGTATACTCATAGCCCTCATAGT
>JAJQHP010000082.1:771-5155 GCA_021199695.1 Clostridiales bacterium | reverse complement strand
CCGTCAAGGTCAACGTGGTGACCTGGGACAACTACTGGACCCTGCTGGAGGCCGGGGCCTCCGGCGGCGACATGGCCGACGTGTTCTGGATGCACGTCCAGGAGGCGGAGAAGTATATGTCCGGCGGCATCCTGCTGGACCTGACCCCCTACATCGAGGCGGACGAGGACATCGATATGTCCAACTACTACGAGGGCGCGGTGGAGACCTTCGCCTATGAGGGCGCGTACTACGGCATCCCCAAGGACCACGATATCAACGTCATCCTCTACAACAAGGCCATCTTTGACGAGTGCGGCTTCGACTACCCCGACGAGACCTGGACCTGGGACACCTTCTATGAGGTGGCCTCCGGCATCACCGCCGCCAGCGGCGGCTCTGTCTACGGCGCGGCCATGAACACCACCAACGACCAGGACGGCTGGTGGAACATCGTCTACGCCATGGGCGGGACCGTCATCTCTGAGGACGGCACTGCCTCCGGCCTGGACTCCGACGCGACCAAGGCGGCCATGGAGTTTGTGGGCACGCTCATCGACGACGCCTTCGCCCCTCAGGCCCTGGTCTCCGAGAACGGCACCAGCGGCCTGTTCACCAACGACCTGGTGGCCATGATCTGTCAGGGCAACTACACCCTGGCGGGTTTCACCGCCTATGACGGCTCGGAGAACTACGCCACCGCCGTCATGCCCTACTATGACGCCAACGGCAACGGCCAGTGCGACGACGGCGAGCGGGTGACCATCTACAACTCCCTGGCCTGGTCCGCCTCCGCCTCCACCGCCCATCCCAACGAGGCCGCCGCCCTGGTGCTGTGGCTGTCCAGCTACGAGATGCAGGTCAAGCAGGCCGAGCTGGGCGTGACCCTCGCCGGCTATGTGGGCGCGGACAGCGCCTATGCCGACGTCATCTCCGCCAAGGGCATCGACGCCTCCGCGGTGCAGGTCATGAACGACACCGCTACCCTCATCTCCTATCCCCACAGCCGTTACACCACCACCTGGCAGAACTATTACCGGGAAAAGCTGGTGGACGCCTGGCTGGACACCTCTCTCATGAGCAGCGTCCTGGACGACTGCGCTGCCTATATGAACGAGATCCTGGCGACGGAGTGATTTGACCGCACCTCCGGCCGGGGCGGAGAGATGTCCCGGCCGGAGTGCAGACAGAAAGGAGAAATCATGACCCGGAAAATGAAAAAGAAGATGTCCAGGGCGGAGAAAAACGAGGCCATGTGGGGGCTGATCTTCGTGGCCCCCACCATGATCGGCCTGATCGTCCTGAATTTCTATCCCATCCTCTATACCATCTACCAGTCCTTCTGCAAGACAGGCGACTTCGGCAGGGGGAACACCTTCATCGGTCTGACCAACTACCAGAGCGTGCTGACCAGCTCGGAGTTCTGGAACAGCCTGCTCAACACCCTGAAATACGCCATCATCGAGGTGCCCTTCGGTATCGGCATCGGCCTGGTGCTGGCGGTGCTGCTCAACCGGAAGATCGCCTTCCGGGGCGGCTACCGCACCATCTTCTTCCTGCCCATGGTGGCGGCCCCTGCGGCGGTGGCCATGGTGTGGAAGTTCCTGTACAACCAGCAGTTCGGCCTGCTCAACAATCTGTTCGGTCTGGACGTGGCCTGGATCTCCGACCCCAACACGGCGTGGATCTCCATTGGCATCATCGGCGTCTGGTCCATCGTGGGCTATAACATGATCCTGTTCCTCTCCGGCTTGCAGGAGATCCCCCACGACTACTACGAGGCGGCGGAGATCGACGGGGCCTCCGGCCTCCGGCAGTTCTTCTCCATCACCGTCCCTCTGCTCAGCCCTACCACCTTCTTTATCCTCCAGACCCGCATCATCGGGGCGCTGCAGATCTTCGACCTGATCTACATGGTGATGGACAACACCAACCAGGCCCTGTCCTCGGTGCAGTCCGTGGTCTACATCTTCTATAAGTACACCTTCACCAATGGCGACCGGGGCTACGGCGCCACCATCGTGGTGTGTATGCTGGTCATCATCATGGCCCTCACCTTCCTCTTGCAGAAGAGCGAGAAGAAGTGGGTCTTCTACAATTAAGGAGGTGCGCACATGGAAAGCTATCAGGCAAAGCAGCGCGCCACCCAGGGGCTGATCCACCTCATCCTCATCATCTGCTCCGTCACCATGCTGGTGCCCTTTTTGTGGATGCTGCTCACCGCGTTCAAGACGCTGACCGAGGCCACCTCGGTGAACCCCTTCGTCATCTTCCCCTCCAGCTGGAGCCTCGACAACTTCGTCTCCGTCTGGAAAAACTACAATTTCCTGTACCTGTATAAAAATACCATCCTGATGATCTTCTGGCGGGTGGTCTGCGCCGTGCTCACCGCCACTCTGGCGGGCTATGCCTTTGGCCGCCTCCACTTCCCGGGAAAGAATTTCCTGTTCTCCCTCATCCTCATCCAGATGATGGTGCCCAGTCAGATCTTCATCATCCCCCAGTACGTCATGGTGACCAGCCTGGGCTGGACCAACAGCATTGCCGGTCTGGTGTTCCCCGGCGTGGTGACCGCCTTCGGCACCTTCCTGCTCAAGCAGGGGTATCAGGGGCTGCCCAAGGACCTGGAGGAGGCCGCCGCCATCGACGGCTGCAACATCCCCCAGCGGTTTTTGTGGATCATGGCCCCCCTGACCCGGTCCGCCATGGTGAGCCTGGGCATCTTCACGGCGGTGTTCGCCTACAAGGACCTGATGTGGCCCATGATCGTCTGCCCCCAGGTGGAGAACACCACCCTATCCGCCGCTCTGGCGAAGATGCAGGGGCAGTACAGCTCCAACTACCCGGAGCTGATGGCCGCCGCCCTGATGGCCTGTATCCCCATGATCGTGTTGTATCTGATTTTCCAGAAACAGTTTATCGAGGGCATTGCAACCTCGGGTGGCAAGCTGTAAAATAACAGCACAAATCTTTTCCTCCTTTACCTGCCTCCGGCGGCCCGTCCGCCGGGGGCGGGGCCGGGAGCGTCCGGCGGTCCGAGGGACCGCTTTTGCCCGTTTTCCCACCGGGGAGGAGGCCGCTGCCCCCTGGCTGGAGCCGCATCAGCGCATATGGGAGCATGGCTTATGGCGAAAATGCAGTTTTTCTTCAAGGCGGGCCAGTATCGGCTGTTCGAGCTGACCTACCGCAACCGGCAGACCGAGTCCCTCTACCTGATGAGCTGCGGCATCGAGAAATGCCGCCCCGGCTATTCCTTCGGGCCCGTCAGCCGCCCGGGGTATCACTTCCATGTGGTCATGTCCGGGGAGGGATTTCTGGAGGTGAACGGGGCGGCCCGGCCCGTTCACGAGGGACAGATCTTCGTGGCCAAGCCCGGAGAGATGACCCGCTACTGGGCGTCCCGGGACGACCCCTGGGCCTACTGCTGGATCACCTTCGCAGGGGAGAAGGCCCCCTATTACCTGGAGCAGGCGGGATTCCCCGGAGGGACGAACATCCGGGACTGCAACACCGACCCGGCGGACTTCTGCTCCCTGGTGTCCGACCTGCTGGACAAGACGGAGCTGAACCTGACCCATGACCTGTGGCGGCTGGGCGTGCTGTACCAGTTCCTGGGCCTTGCCATCCACTCCGGCAGCCGGGAGGAACGGAGCCTGCACCGGGAATACGACCCCAACGACTATGTGCAGCACGGACTGAACTATATCCGGCACAACTACGCCTCCATGAAGGTGGGGGAGGTGGCTGCCTCCATCGGCATCGACCGCAGCTACTTCACCAAGCTGTTCACCCAGAAGATGGGCGTCTCCCCCAAGGACTACATGATCCTGCTGCGGATGCGGGAGGGGGCGAAGCTGCTGACGGAGACATCCCTCTCGGTGGAGACCATCGCCGGGATGGTGGGGTACAACAGTATTCAGGCCTTTACCCACAGCTTTACAAAACACTACCATTGCAGTCCGGGAGCCTACCGCCGCCAGCCGGAGGAGGAGCGTATCCACCTGGAGTGCCCCGAGGGAGAGCTGCTCCCACTGGATGAATATTAAATCTGCTACGGAGGAGTCCGCATGAGTATTTCCTTTCAGAGAGACGAGGGCATCTTTGCCCTGCACACCCAAAACACCACCTATCAGATACAGATCGACCCTCTGGGCTATCTGCGCCACCTGTACTACGGCCGCCGGGTGTCCGGCGGCATGGGGCGCCTGTACCGACCGGTGGATTTTGGCTTTTCCCCCAATCCCTATGCCAGCCGCTACACGCCCCAGTTCAGCCTGGACACCATGCCCCAGGAGTACACCGGCTGCAATACCGGGGATTTCCGGGTCAGCTGCCTGAACGTCTCCGGGCCGGAGGGGGCCTGCGGGGCGGAGCTTCGGTACGTCTCCCATGAGATATTGCCGGG
>JAJQHP010000082.1:0-761 GCA_021199695.1 Clostridiales bacterium | reverse complement strand
ATTGCCGGGCAAGTACGCCGTGGAGGGGATGCCCTCCGCCTTTGCCGGGGAGGGGGAGGCGGAGACGCTGGTCGTCACCCTGGCTGACGAGGCGACGGGGCTGGAGGTAAAGCTGTACTACGGCGTGTATGAGGCGCGGGACATCATCACCCGCGCCGCCCGGCTGGGCAATGCGGGGACGGGCGCGCTGACCCTGGAGCGGGCGGCCTCTCTCTGCCTGGACATCCCCTTCGGAGACTGGGACCTGCTCCACTTCCAGGGGCGGCACAATATGGAGCGGCAGCCGGTGCGCACGCCCATTACCGGAGGCATCCAGACTGTCTCCTCCCGCCGGGGAGCCTCCAGCCATCAGCACAACCCCTTCGTCATCCTGGCGGGGCGGGAGACCACCGAGGACTATGGGGACTGCCTCGGTCTGATGCTGGTCTACTCCGGCAGCCACCGGACGGACATCGAGCGGGACCAGTCCGGGAGCACCCGGGTGGTCATGGGCATCCACGACGGGCAGTTCCGCTGGACCCTGGCCCCGGGGGAGAGCTTCCAGACACCGGAGGCGCTGCTCACCTTCACCCATCAGGGCCTGGGGCAGCTCTCCCGGAGCTATCACCGCTTCATCCGGAACGATCTCTGCCGCAGTCCCTGGTCCAACCGCTGCCGCCCGGTGCTCATCAACAACTGGGAGGCCACCTATTTCGACTTCGACACGGACAAGATCATCTCCATCGCCCGCCAGGCCAGCGCCCTGGGGGTGGAGCTGCTGG
>JAJQHP010000057.1 GCA_021199695.1 Clostridiales bacterium | reverse complement strand
GGGCAGCACCAGGTCAAAAACGGTGCGCTTGGAGTACATGACGCAGCCGGGGAGGCCCAGGATGGGGATTCTCTCCTCCCCCAGATAGCTGAGCAGGAACATGGCTCCCGGCAGCACCGGGGAGCCGTAGCTGACGATCTCCGCCCCGGTGTTGCGGATGGCCAGGGGCGTCCGGTCGTCCGGGTCCACGCTCATGCCGCCGGTGCAGAGGATCAGATCGGCCCCCTGCGCCAGCAGCTTTTCAATAGCGGCAGTGGTCATGGCCGCGTCGTCGTTGGTGATCTCGTGACCCACGATCTCCACGGGGAATTCTCCCAGCTTGGCCTCCAGCACCGGGGTAAACTGGTCCTGGATACGGCCATAGTAGACCTCGCTGCCGGTGGTGACGATGCCCGCCCGGCGCTTCTGATAGGGCAAGACCTGGAACAGAGGGTCAGGGCCTGCGACCTCTCTGGCCCGCTCCATCTTCTCTTCCTCGATGACCAGAGGGATAATGCGGGTGCCCGCCAGCTTATCCCCCTTCTTCACCGGGAAATTGCTATGGCGGCAGGCGATCATCATCTCCCCCAGGCTGTTCACCGCCCGAAGCCCCGCCCGGTTTACCCGGAACAGGCCGTCGCAGTCAGCGATCAGCTCGATCTTTCCCTCTTTTACCCCGGAGGGGTGCATATTCGCCCCCTGGCAGATCTCCCGGAGGATGTCCGCCGCCTCGTTTTCGTGAAGCATTCCCTCCTGCTTCTCCCAGACGTAGAGGGTCTCCTTGCCCACGGACAGCAGGACGGGGATATCCTCCTCCCGGACCACATGGCCCTTGGTGAACACCGCCCCCTTGGTCACGCCGGGGATGATCTGGGTGATGTCATGGCAGAGGACGTGGCCCACTGCCTCGGTGGTCTTGATGCATTTCATAGACTGCTCGCCTCTCTCGCAATATAGATTCCCGTGCCAGGGCGGCGGAGTTCGCCGTCCTCCACGACCTTTTCCCCTCTGAGGAACACCGTCTCCGCTCTGCCCTTGAGCCGCCAACCCTCGTAGGGGGCGTAGTCACAGGCGGAGTGCCGGTTCTCCCGGTGGATCACTGTCTCTGCGTCCGGGTCCCAAATCACCACGTCCGCGTCGCTCCCGGGGAGCAGCGCCCCCTTCCGGGGGTACATCCCGTAGAGCTTTGCCGGATTGGCAGACAGCCGCCTCACCAGCTCGGTCAGGGACAGCCGCCCCGTCTCCACACCGTAGGTGTAGACCAGTGCTACCCGCTCCTCTGCGCCGGGCATCCCGCCGGGGATTTTGGAGAAGTCTCCCCGTCCGGCGTCCTTCTGAGCCAGAGTGAAGGAGCAGTGGTCAGTGGAGACCGTGTCGATCTCTCCCTTTGCCAAAGCCTCCCACAGGGCCGCCTGGTCCTGCTTTTTCCGCAGGGGCGGGGAGCAGACATATCTGGCCCCCCGGAAGTCGGGCTGTGAGTACAGGCTGTCGTCCAGGAGCAGGTACTGAGGGCAGGTCTCGACATAGACCTTTTGCCCCGCGGCTCTGGCCCGGCGAATCTCCTCCAGACCCTTCTCCGTAGAGAGATGGACCACCACCACCGGCACGTCCACCAGCCGGGCCACCGTCAGCAGGCGGTGGACAGCCTCCGCCTCCGCCTCGTCCGGGCGGGAGCGGGGGTGCCCCTCCGGGCCGGTGACGCCCTGCTCCTTCAATCGGGCGGCGGTGGCCTGGATGATGCCGTCATTTTCACAGTGGACGCCCACGATGCCCCCCAGGGGCTTGAGGGCCAGCAGCACCTCATACAGCTCCCGGTCGCTGACCATATTTCCATAGGTCAGATACACTTTAAAGGAGGTGACCCCCGCCCGTATCATGTCTGGCAGCTCTTCCCGGACATCCGGCCTCCACTGGGAGATAGCCATGTGAAAGGCGTAGTCGCAGCTGCTCCTGCCGTCCGCCTTTTCGTGCCAGTTGGCAAGCCCCTGGGCCAGGGTCTCCCCCGCCTCCTGGGTGGCGAAGTCCACCAGGCAGGTGGTACCCCCCAGAACGGCGGCGGCGGTGCCGGAGGCGAAGTCGTCCGCCGTCACCGTGCCACAGACGGGCAGGTCCATATGGGTGTGGGCGTCAATAAAGCCGGGGAACACCAGCCGTCCGGCGGCGTCTATCACCTCCGCCTCCGGGTCGGTGAGGTCCTCCCCCACCTGGGCCACCCTGCCGTTCTCCAGCAGGAGGTCCCGTACCAGCGCGCTCTCCTCCGTCACCAGAGTGCCGCCCTTGATGATCGTTTTCATAACCGTTCCCCCTCTCCGCCGTCTATCCGTTGATGCTGTCCCACAGTTCCTGGGCCGACGTCCGCACCTGGGCGTTGACCGCCTCCTCGTCGCAGAAGGTCAGCTCCCGGTCCCGCATGAGCACCTTTCCGGCGCAGACCGTGTGGATGACGCTCCGCCCGGTCATGCCGAACAGGATGTGGCTGTTGCAGTTGCTCCCGTCCATGGGGGTGTTGGGGATGTAGTCAGTGACGATGACATCCGCCCCGTATCCGGGCTTCAATGCCCCCAGAGGGGTGTCGAAATACCGCCCTGCGATTTTGGGGTTGCCGTCAAACAGCATCTCCGGTACCTCGCCCCAAGCGGCGTTGGGGTCCTTCAGATGGTGCTTGTGGAGAATGTTGGCCACCTTATAGCTCTCCAGCATATCGTGGGTATAGCCGTCGGTGCCCAGACCCGTCAGTATTCCCCGATGGCACAGCTCCATGGTGGGAGGGCAACCGCAGGCGTTGCCCATATTGGATTCCGGGTTGTGTACCACCATGGTGTCCGTCTCCCGGAGCAGCTCCATCTCGTCCTCGTTGATATAGATACAGTGGGCGGCCAGGGTTTTGGGTCCCAGAATGTTCCTGTCGTGGAGCCGTTCCACCAGCCGCTTGCCGTAGGTCTTTTGACAGTGTTCCAGATCGTAGGCCCCCTCGGCCACGTGGATGTGATAGCCCGCCCCCTCCGGCAGATGGGCGGCGGCGAAGGCCAGCGTCTCGTCCGAGAGGGTGAAGGAGGCGTGAAGGCCCATCATGGCGGCCACCATCCCCGTCCTGTCCTGTTGGGCATAGCGGATGAACCGCTCGTTTTCCAGCACCGCCTCCCGGGCCTTTTCCTTGCCGTCCCGGTCGGAGACCTCGTAGCAGAGGCAGCGTCGGATGCCCACCGCCTGCGCCGCCTCCTCGATGGCGGAGAGGCTGTCCGGGATGCAGAAAAAGCTGGCGTGATGGTCAAAGACGGTGGTGACGCCGTTTTTCACGCAGTCGATCAGGGTGGTCATGGCGGAGAGCCGGGTCTGCTCCAGGGTCAGATGCCGGTCGATGTTCCACCACATCCCCTCCAGGATGTCCAGAAAGCCCCTGGGATGGTAGCCCCGGACGGACAGGCCCCGGGCCATGGCGGAGTAGATATGCTCGTGGGTGTTGATGAGCCCCGGCATAATGACCCCTCCGCGGGCGTCCAGTACCTCCGCCTCCGGGTAACGCTCCCGCAGGTCGGGCCAGAGGCCCACCTCCCGTATCCTGCCGTCCTCCACGGCCACGCCCCCCAGCTCCAGCCAGGGACAGGCCGGGTCCCGGGTGATGACCCGTCCGTTTCCGATGAGCAGCATCTCAGCTCCCCCTTTCATAAAAGGTTTTTCTCATTCTAGCATGATTCCCGGCGGTTTGCAACCGGCATAGCTTCCATTTCACATTGCAATTTCCCAAAAATCTGTTAGAATAGATGACAGAAAATCAGACTGCGGAAGGAAGTTGACCCATATGCCCGCTCAGCTGGAGCTGCTCAAGCAGATCGCCCACGGCCTGGCCGCCCAGTGCGGTCCCAACACCGAGGTGGTCATTCACGACCTCACCGACCGGGAGAGCGACCCGGTGGTGGCCTATATCGAAAACGGCCACGTCACCCACCGCTCCGCCGGGGACGGGCCCTCCCCTGTGGGCATCGCCGCCCGGAAAAAGCCCCGTTCCCAGCTCCCGGACAAGCTGGGCTTCACCACCCGGACGGCGGACGGCAAGGTGCTGAAATCCAGCACCCTGTATATCTGGGGCCAGGACGATCAGCTGGACTACATCCTCTCCCTGAACACCGACGTCACCGTCCTCATGGCGGCGGAAAACGCCATCCACACCCTCATCTCCCCGGACGCTGAGCAACAGCCGGTGGCGGACAAGCCCGCCACCAACGTCAGCGAGCTGCTGGACAGCCTCATCCAGCAGTCGGTGGCCCTGGTGGGCAAGCCGGTCCCCCTGATGACCAAGGAGGACAAGGTAAAGGCCATCCGGTTCCTCAACGACTCCGGTGCCCTGCTCATCACCAAGTCCGGGGCGAAGATCAGCCAGTTCTTTGGCATCTCCAAGTATACGCTCTACAGTTATATCGAGGAGGGCAGCGACTGAGCATAAAGTGACATTCAAAACGCTCCCGGCGTCTCGTGCGCCGGGAGCGTTTTTGTGCCGACACAGGGGCGGCACTCCGTTGTGCATTCTGTTCTGTTTTGGGCCTCACAGCCGCTCCATCACGTCCAGCAGCTGTCCCATGTCCGGGTCGATGGAGATCGGTTCCCCGGCAGCTTTGATGGCGTTGGGGGTATCCTTCAATCCGTTCCCGGTGACGATGCTCACCACCGAGGACTCCGGAGAAATCAGCCCCAGCTCCAGCGCCTTCTTCACTCCGGCGGTGCCCGTCACCCCCGCGGGCTCTCCGAACACGCCGCAGGTCCGGCCCAGCAGCCGGGCGGCGGCCAAAATCTCCTCGTCCGAGACGTTGACCACCACGCCGTTCGACTCCCGGATGGCGGCCAGGGCCTTGTCCGCGTTCCGGGGAACGCCCACGGCGATGGAGTCCGCCAGGGTGTTCTCCTCCATGGGCTCCCAGGG
Organism: Clostridiales bacterium; assembly: GCA_021199695.1. Classification (GTDB taxonomy): domain Bacteria; phylum Bacillota; class Clostridia; order Oscillospirales; family Oscillospiraceae; genus Onthomonas. Next base: position 296 of record JAJQHP010000057.1, on the reverse strand, counting down.
CTTGTTCTCTGCGATCGCCCGGTTCAGGGGGCAGCAGCCCTCCGCCTGGACGCTGATGAGCCGGGGCAGGCGGTCGATCATGCCGGTGGCGTACAGGTCCTTGAAGCCCTTCCACACCCCGGCGATGGTGCATCCGTCCCCCACGGAGAGGGCCACATAATCGGGCATCCGCCAGTGGAGCTGCTCGGCGATCTCCAGGGCCACCGTCTTTTTCCCCTCCATCAGGTAGGGGTTGATGGCGGCGTTCCGGTTGTACCAGCCGTAGCGCTCGATGGCCTGCTGGGAGAGGCGGAAGG
>JAJQHP010000229.1 GCA_021199695.1 Clostridiales bacterium | reverse complement strand
CCGCATGAAGGAGTCCAGGGCCTTCATCGCTTTGTCATTGTCCTGGTCAACGGCAGTACGTACAAAGCCCAAAGAGACGCCGCCCTTATTGTCGCTGCCGGCGTTGGAGGTCATGACAATCACCGTGTTTTCAAAATTGATCACCTTGCCGTGGGCGTCGGTAATATGGCCGTCGTCCAGGATTTGCAGCAGAATGTTGAGCACATCCGGGTGGGCCTTTTCAATCTCGTCAAAAAGAATCACGCAATAGGGCTTGCGACGGACCTTTTCGGTCAGCTGTCCCGCGTCGTCATAGCCCACATAGCCGGGCGGAGAGCCGATGCTCCGGGACACCGAGTGTTTCTCCATAAACTCCGACATATCCAGGCGAATCAGGCTGTCCGGCGTGTTGAACAGGTCCTCGGCCAGACGCTTGACCAGCTCGGTTTTGCCCACGCCTGTGGAGCCGACGAAGATGAAGGAGACCGGCTTGTGCTTGGGGGAGATACCCACCCGGTTCCGGCGGATGGCCCGGGTGACGGCGTCCACCGCCTCGTCCTGGCCGATGATGTGCTGCTTGAGCCGCTGGTCCAGCTGACTCAGGCGGGCAAACTCCTCCTCCTGGATACGGCTGGCAGGGATATTCGTCCACAGCTCGATGACCCGGGCCAGGTTTTCCACCCCCAGCCGGGGGCGGCCCAGGCTCTCCAGGCTGCGCTGCTCCTCGTCCAGCTTCAGCTCGGCACTGCGGAGGTAGGCCAGCCGCTCGTAGCCCCGGTTGTCCTCCTGGGCGGTCTGGATGTTGTTGCGCTCCTCCTGGAGAGTGCGCAGCTCCTCCCGGAGCTTTTCCGACCGCTGCCCGATCAGGCGCAGCCGCTCCTCCCGCTGGGACTGGTCTCCCCCGCCGCTCTGCAGGCTGATGGCCTCGTTGTTGACGGCGGTGAGCTGCTGGCGGCACCGGGACTGCTTCTGCTCGTTCTCCTTGAGCCGGGCGGAGCGCTGGGAAGACTGCTGCTCCTGGCTGGCCAGGATCAGCTCCTTTTCCTTGGCCAGATCCGCCCGCTCCTTCTGGATGGCGGCCAGACGGGCCAGATTGGCGTCGTGGAGGTTCACATCGGAGCAGGCCTCGTCGATCAGGTCGATGGCCTTGTCCGGCAGATACCGGTCGGTGATATACCGCTCGGACAGAGTGACCGCCTGCCGCAGGATGGGCTGGGGAATGGTCACCTGATGGTAGTCCTCGTAGAAGTGGGCGATGCCCTCCAGAATCTTCACCGAGTCGTCGATGGACGGCTCCGCCACGTTCACCGGCTGGAACCGGCGCTCCAGGGCGGCGTCCTTCTCGATATACTTCCGATATTCGTTATAGGTAGTGGCGCCGATCACCTGAATTTCCCCACGGCTCAGGGCGGGCTTGAGGATGTTGGCGGCGTTCATGGAGCCCTCGGCGTCTCCGGCTTCCACGATGTTATGGACCTCGTCAATGACCAGAATGATGTTGCCGATCTTCTTGATCTCCTCGATCAGGCCCTTCATCCGGCTCTCAAACTGGCCCCGGAACTGAGTGCCCGCCACCAGGGCAGTCAGGTCCAGGAGATAGACCTCCTTATCCTGGAGCTTATAGGGCACGTTGCCGGAGGCAATCCGAAGGGCCAGACCCTCCGCGATGGCGGTCTTGCCCACGCCCGGCTCACCGATGAGACAGGGGTTGTTCTTCTGGCGGCGGTTCAGGATCTGCATCACCCGGGAGATCTCCTGCTCCCGGCCGATGACCCCGTCCAGCTTGCCCTCCCGGGCCTGACGGGTCAGGGAGATGCAGTAGTTCTCCAGGAATTTTCGCTTCTGGCCGCCGTTTTTCTGCTGCTTCTGGTCGGGCCGGTTTCCGGTTTCCCGGCTGCGGTTGTCCTCCCGCTCCTCCCGCTGGGGAGTGGGCTGGTTGGAGGAGCCGAACAGGCGGCTGAGGAAGGGGAAGGTGGCAGTCTTGCCGTCCTCCTCGTCCTCATCGTCGCTGCCAGCCTCCTCCCCGTCGGAGGGCTGCTGGCTCTCCATCAGGGACTCCATGGCCTCCGGGCCGCCAAAGGCGGACATCATGTCGTTGGTCAGGTTGTCCAGGTCGTCGTCCGAGATGCCCATTTTGCTCAGCAGGTCGTCCACCGGCTTAATGCCCATCCCCTTGGCGCAGCTCAGGCAATAGCCCTCATTCTTTGTCTCCCCGCCGTCCATTTTGGTCAGGAAGATCACCGCCATGTTTTTATGGCATTTGGAACACAGTACAGGCTGCATATAGATACTCCTTAGCGCCCTCTCCGGGAGGGCTTCACAATTTTAGGGAAAGAATATCATATAATTGTGAACAAATCTAGTCGTATTCCCGTTTCTTCTACATGGAAAAGGTGGTAAAGGAGGCGAGCGTTTCCATCAGAAGGCTGTTTTGGATGCTCTCCTGGGAGATCAGGCCGAAGCAGGAGCCCAGGGAGCACACCACTGCCACGATGACAAGTCCCCGCACCAGGCCGCAGACGCCGCCCAGGGACTTGTTCAAAAAGTGCAGTCCCGGCAGCCGGGCCGCCACGTTCAGCACCCGGGCCGCCAGGTTGCCCAGCACCAGGATCAACCCGAAGGCGACCACATACAACACCAGCCAGGCGATGGAGCAGGACAGGCTGACCGCCATGCTCTCCGCCACACTGGCTGTCGCCTCCTGGAGCCCCTGATCGATGGACTCCTGGATGGACTGGGAGAACTGCTGATAGACCTCGGAATCGAAGATCTGGGCCAGGACGCCTCCCTCCTCCAGGGCGGCGGAGGCCTCGCTCTCCGTCTGCGGCTCTGTGTCCAGCGCCTCATCAATGGACTGCTCAATGGTGCTCTGGATGGCGGGCTGGAGCATCTGGGCCACGGTGGGCGTCAGATTGTCCGCCACGATTTGAGCGCCCACCAGGGCCAAAATGGCTGTCACCAGGCCGCACAGGGTCATGATCAGCCCCCGCCGGGCGCCCAGAACAGTAAACGCCACCAGCGCGACGATAATGATCACATCAAACAGATTCATATTCCTACCCCTCCCTCTTACGGTAAAAAGACGTGGGCCGTGCCGCTTCCGATGAGCATGACCGTGCCGTCAGACCTGGCCAGTGCCCGGAGCGCCCCTTCGCTGTTCTCCATGGAAGCATATTCCTCCAGATCAGAGGTGTAGACCGTCAGCTCGCTGGCGGTGAGTACGGCGATATACCGGCCCGCCGCCGTCACGGACAGCACCTCTCCCTCCATCTCCAGCGTGCCGGAGACCGCTCCCTGGTCGTCCAGCACAACAATCTCGCCCAGGGCGCCGGAGCGGTAGTAGCTGAAATATTCCACCGCATATTCATCCCGGAGGGAATAGCTCTGGAGATAGCCGCTGCTCTCCGTCCAGCTCCCCAGCTCCTGCAGCTCATTGTCCAGGCGGCGGACGCCGCTCTCCTCCTGAAGCCACAGCCCACTGTCGTCCCAGGTCAGACCGAGTATCACGCCGTCGGACACCTGAGCGGAGACGGTTTCGCTGCCATCGGTGCAGCTGTACAGCGTCAGGGTGGAGACAAAGTCCATCCCGTCCTGGCCGATGGTCAGCAGGGCCACCTGGCTGTTGTCCGGGGCCACCACTGCGTCCATGACAAAGCTGGACGAGATGTTTTCCGTGACGATTTTGTTCTGGTCGGCGTCATAGACCGTCACCGCCGCCTTGTAGCCGGTAGCCTGCTCCGCCACGGCGATCCAGCCCTGGTCGTTCACCCGGGCGGAGATCAGCTCATAGTCTCCCGACGTCTCATATTCCCAGACCAGCATGCGGCCGGAGAACAGATACAGCTCCCCGCCGCCTGCGTCGTAGACCAGGGCATAGCTCCCCGCCGTCTGAATCACCGGCTGGGCCAGGGCCGCCTCCATATCCACGTAGGCTGTGCCTCCGTCGGAGTAGACCCAGATGTGGTTGGCATTGCAGACGATGAGACTGTCGCTCAGGGCGGCATAGGTGTTGTCCGTCTCCGAGGAGAGGGCGAACTCCACCCCCTGACCCTCCTCCGTCCGCTCCAGGGCCTGGTAGGTGAGATACCGCTTGACCAGGTCCAGGTTGAGCTGGTCCCGGTTGAGCACCAGCACCACCGCAAGGGCCACCAGCAGGGCGGTAAAGATGCTCGCCAAAATGCGCAGCAGCACCTTCAGCCAGCCGGGAGTCTCCTTCTTCTGGCGTTCTCCGTCCTTCCGGGCCGCCGTTTGATTTTCCTGTTTTTCTTCCATGGGCTACTCCTCCGGGTCTGTATCCAGCCCCACCGGTTCCCGGTACCACAGCCGGGTCATGTAAAGTCCGCCGGGGGGCACCGTTGGACCCGCCTCTACCCGATTTCCGCGCAGCAGGATGTCCCCGATCTCCGCCGGGGTCAGCTTGCCCTCGGCGGCGTAGAGCACCGTCCCCACCATGATGCGGACCATGTTGTACAAAAATCCGTTGGCGCACACCTTCAGAGTGATCAGGTCCCCCTCCCGGGCCACGTCGAAGTAGTGGACCGTCCGGACGGTAGAGCGGACATTGGTGCCCACGTCCCGGACGGCGGCAAAGTCATGGGTCCCCACGAACTGCTCTGCCGCCCGGGCCATGACCCCCTCGTCCAGGCGCTTGGGATAGAAGTAGGCTCGGTTGACATAAAATGCGTTCCGTATCCGGGAATTGAACACCTGATAGGTGTACTCCTTTTTGATGCAGGAGGCGATGGCGTTAAATTCCGGAGACACCTCCCGGGCGGAGACCACCACGATGTCCTCCGGCAGCTGGGCGTTGAAGGCCAGGGGCATCCGGTCACAGGGGATGGAGCAGTCCGTGCGGAAGTTGGCGATGTACACCTTTGCATGGACCCCGGCATCGGTGCGCCCCGCCCCGGTGAATCGGACGGGGTGCTTCACCACCCGGGCCACCGCCTGCTCCAGGGTCTCCTGGACGGTGGCGCCGTTTTTTTGGATCTGCCAGCCGTGGTAGGCGGTGCCCACATACATCAGCTGTAAAGCGATATTGCGCATAGGCCCCTCCTTTCGGCGTCAGCGGTCGTTGTCACACCCCGAAGCCGATGGCCAGCGCCATGACCACAGCGGTCAGGGCGACCCCAAGCCCCAGGGCCATATAGTCCTCCTTGGCGTAGGACAGGTTTTTCAGCCGGGTGCGCCCCTCGCCCCCGTGGTAGCAGCGGCACTCC
>JAJQHP010000146.1 GCA_021199695.1 Clostridiales bacterium | reverse complement strand
GTCCCCTACGATCAGGTGGGAGACCGGCATGCTCTCCGGCTTCAGCTCCACCCGCTCCGGGCCGAGATTGTGGTCATGGGTCAGCACCTTGGCCCCCTCAGAGAACCACACGTCGTCTCCGATGACCACACCGCCCACATAGTCGATCTGTACGTTGGCGGACAGGCCCACCCGGGCACCGATCTTGATGGTGTGGGGCTTCGTCTCCGGGGTCTTGCTCTCCCCCGTCCGGCGGTGGCCCAGAAGGATGGTAACATGGTTGGAGATGTAGCGGGGGTTGGGGCCGATGTCGAACACCGCCCGATAGGCCCAGATCCGTAGCTTGTTCAGGCCGGGCAGCTCAAACAGGGTCAGTCCGAAGACCATCTGCACCAGACGTTGAATCGCATTTTTCATTCTCTCAGCCTCCCAATGCCGTCAGACCGATGGCCGCCGACAGCTCCTGAAAATCCACCCGGGAGACGATGATGCCCACAATAATAAGCAGGGCTCCCGCCACCTTTTTCACGGTGGGCTTCTCCTTGAAGCAGACGGCGGACAGGATAATGATCCAGATAAAACTGGTGGAGGTGATGCAGGGCAGCACCGACAGGGGCAGATCCCGCAACGCCAGGGCGTTGAGGAAAAGGGAGACTACCATCAGCACATAGGCGGATATGACCCTGACGTTCAGGTATTTTCCCAGGAAGGAGGCGTGCTCCCTGCCCGCTTCGGTTTTCAGCAGGAGCTGCCCCACCACGGCCACCAGCACGGAGCCCATGGCATACAGATAGCTAATGGTCATCGGACATACTCACCACCATTCCCAAAATAATAATACCCATACCGATGATGTTCTGGACCGTGATCGTCTCGTGGAACAGCACCACCGCCCAGAAGAAGAACAGGACATAGGTCCCGCCCTTTCGCATATAGGCGGTCCCCAGGGGCATCCGCTCCAGCATCAGCTGCCAGCAGATGGCGTCCACGCCGAAGATGCCCACCGATATCACATAGAACAGGCAGAACTGAAAGGACATCGTGGGATACTGGCCCGCCACCTTGAGCATCGCCGTGCTCAGGCTCTCGATAAAGATGACGAAAGCCACCATCAGGTACAGATTGCGCTTTTTGGATAAGAATTGATCGATCAAGACTGGGCGCCTCCCATTGTCACGAAATATTGCACACGATCATACGCAGCTTGCCGTTGGGGTCGGCGGGGATCTCCTCCAGCCACTCATATTCGAATTGGAACTCATGGTTGAGCACCGGGGCGAACAGCTCGGTATACCGCCGTTCGATCTCCTCATCGCTCAGAGTGGAAGCCGGGTCCTTGACCAGCTGGATACGAATTCGGTCATAGCTCTCCTGGATAAACCGGCTCTGGACGATGTCCAGATTGGTGGCATAGTTCACCACCACCTCGATGTTGCCCCACTCGGTCACGGAGCCGTCCTTATGGCGGATGACATCGTTCATCCGGCCCAGGATGGCGGTGATAAAGCGGATGCCCTCCTTCCGGTAGCTCTCCATCCGGTCCCGGGTGGTGTAGTTGATGAGGGGCAGGTCGGTTTTGAACAGAGGAGTCACCGCCGCCATGCCGTTGTCCGCCGGGTTGCCGTCGTCGTCATAGATGTTGATGACGTGGGTGTCGTTGTTGACCACAAACTCCCTGCTGCCCGGGAGCCGGGTGGCGCAGCTGCCCACCTCAGACAGGCCATAGGCGTTGAGCAGGCCGGGGCCGAACATCTCCAGCAGCAGCCGCTCGGACTGGCTGTCCAGCATCTCGCTGATGGGGGCGTACAGCTTGGGCTGCCACAGGTAGAGGTTGTTCTCCTTGGCGTACTTGGCCACCCGCACCAGGACGTTTTTGTGGGTGTAGAGGAAATAAGGCTTGTAGTCGTTGATCTCCCGGAGCAGCTGCTCGCTGGGGATACGGTTCTTGATGGAATCGGACATCTCCTTCCACCGGGTATCCACCAGCCTGGCCATCAGGGACTTTTTGCCTCCGGTGGTGGTGTGGAGGGAGTTGGGACGGTGGAGGTTCTTGTGGACGACGGGGATAAAGCCCCCCATCATCAGCACCCGCATCCAGTTGGCCTGGGCGGCGGCGTTCTCCCGGGGGGAGAACAGGGTTTTCAGAGGCAGTCCGGTGGAGCCGCTGGTGGGATTGACGTGCCAGTCCCGGTATTTCTCCGGGTGCTCCGCCAGCTCCCGGTCCGTCCAGTCCCGCAGCTCCTCCTTGGTCAGGAGGGGGAACTTGTACAGATCGGCGGCGGTGTGATAGTCCTCCGGCGTGGTGCCGGTGGCCTCGAACCGGGCCCGGTAAAAGGGGATCTCATAGGCCCGGACCATGAGCGCATGAATACGCTCGTCCTGCTTCGCCTTGGTCTTTTTCAGGTCCCGGGGCGGCTTTTTCTCCAGGGTAGCCAGAGTCGCCGCCATGAGCAGCGGCTCGATCTTTCGGTCGGTGGCGTAAGACATACTCTCTCCCCTCCGTCAGTCGATGGTGACCTTCACCTGGGACATGGCCCGCTCCATGACCGACTTGGCCTCGTCCACCGTGTCCCCCACGGTGATGATCATGCCGAACCGATCCGGGCCCTTGCGGAACTTCCGCACCTTTTCGCCCGGCTCCACATCGAAGGACAGGCTGACGATACGGGGGTCCGGCTCCACGCCGGCCGTGTCGATGGACCGTACCACGCCGGTCTTTTCCGCGCAGAACACCATCTCCACGTTGGCCTGGGGCTTTTCCAGCACCGGGGTAAAGTCCACATCCTCCCCCATATTGATCTGGAGGATCTTCTCGTTGTAGTCAAAGCCGTAGTACAGGCTGGTCAGCTCCACCAGGCCGGTGGCTCCCGCCCGGGCGCCGATCTCCAGCACGTAGGTCTTGCCGTCGCAGAGGATGAAGTCCGCGTTGATGGCGCAGTTGTCGATGCCCAGGGCCTGGATGGCCAGCCGGGTCTGCTCCTTGCAGTCAGCGATGATCTCCTCGTCGATCTCATAGGGGGCAAAATGGCCGATGGGCACCCCGGTATCCCCCTGGAACACATAGTCTCCGTGGGGCAGCACGAACTGGATCTCCCCGTGCCAGACGCAGGCCTGGGCACCGAACTCCCGGCCTACCAGATACTTCTCGATCAGGTACTTGTCAGAACGGGTGTTGTTCTTCGCCTCCTGCCAGGCATAGGGGATATCCTCCGGGCCGTTGACCCGGGTGATGCCCCGGCTGCCGGAGGAGTCCACCGCCTTGAAGATCACCGGATAGCCGATCTCTTCGCAGATGTCCACCGGATTACTGTTGTCGATGTCCACATAGGCGCACCGGGCGGTGCGCACTCCGTTGGCCAGAAACGCCTGCTTCATCAGCCGCTTGTCCTGGGCCCGGCGGGCGGCCGCCTCAGTGGGACCGGTGAGCCCCAGCCGGTCGCAGAGGTATCCCTGAGCGGGGACACATACGTCAGTACCGCTGACACAGACGCCGCTGATGCCCTCCTCCCGGGCGATTTCCAGCAGCTTTTCCTGGTCGGTGGTGTTTACATAATACACCTTGTCAGCGTACTGGAAGCCGGGGTAGTTGCCGGGAATACTGGCCACGATGGTATAATAGCCCATCTCCCTGGCCTTGACGATGAGGGGCACCTGATAGATTCCAGCGCCCAAAATCAGGATTTTTTTCATGTTATCGAACCTCCGCAGGCGTGTCTTTTTCCACGTTGTAGGTTTTCCGTACCACATACTGGGGAGCCTTGTTGATACAGATATAGATGCGGCCGATATACTCCCCGATGATGCCCAGCAGGATCATGATCATGCCGCCGATAAACAGCAGCACCGCCATAATGGAGCTGTACCCCGCCGCATAGACGGGCTGAATCAGCCGCTGAATGATGACGACCACCCCATAGAGGAAGCCGATCAGCGCACAGATCACGCCCACCGAGGTGGCCAGCCGCAGGGGCTTGATGGAGAAGGAGGTGAACGAATTGACCAGCAGCTGAATGGACTTGCGCAGGGTGTAGTTGCTGGTGCCGATGGTCCGCGCCCGGTCCTCCATGGGGACGTTCACCACCCGGGAGGAGGCCCGGAACATCAGCCCGGAGACGTAGGCATAGGGGTTGTCATAGCGGATGACCTCGTCCCGGATGAACCGGCGCATCACCGCGAAGTTGGAGAAGTGCAGATCCCTGGGCTTGTCCATCAGCCAGGTAGAGCCCACGTCGTTGAACCAGCTCCCCAGATTTTTCAGTCCGCTCTGCTGCTTTTTCCCATACTTGGCGAAGGCCACATCCGCATCTCCCCGCTCCAGGGGAGCCAGCAGATCCCAGAACCGGTCCAGGGGGCACTGGCAATCATCGTCTATGCAGACCACAAATTCCCCCTCCGCCACATGATACCCCGCCATCAGGGCATTGTGCCGACCGCCGTTCTTGGCCAGGTCGATCACCTTCACCTTCCGGTCCGCCTGGGCCTCGGCAATCAGAACGTCCAGCACATGGTCGGGGGAGCAGTCGTTCACCGCCACCACCTCGTAGTCATACTCCGGGCGCTGGGCCACCACCTCCCGGATCTCCTGAATGACCAGGGAGACAGAGCCCTCGCTGTTATAGCAGGGGATGACAAAGCTGATCAGTTGAACTTCTTCCATCAAATCACGCTCACTCTCCTCCGGCACGCTCAGAACAGGATCTCGCCGGAGACAATTTTGATATAGTAGAGGATGCCGGTCAGCAGATGCAGGAACAGCAGCGTCCAGCCCACTACGGCCACCGCCGTATACTTTTTCCCGGTCAGCCGGTTGCCAAACATCAGCTCCAGGAAGCTTCTCAGAGCAATAAACCACACAAAGACTGCCGCCAGGCCGTAGCTCCAGCTCAGGTTGCCGTGATAGCGGCGGCTCCCCGTCTCTGCCAGGGTCGCCTTCATCCCCACGGCCACCGCCAGGTCGGACAGGGAGAGCTGGCCCTCCACGCTGAACAGCAGCCGCTTCCAATCCACGATAAACACAAACAGGGGGAAGGCAAACAGCAGCAGGAAGGAGAATGGGATATTGTCCGTGCTGTGGGACCACACATCCAGCAAGGCGATCTCAATGCCGTTTCCGGAGTCCGAGCCGAAGTTGGACAGGAAGTTCATCAGCACCAGCGCCGCCGCCGGGATATAGGCGCAGGCGACCTTGAAACAGAACAGGAACGCCTTTCCCCGGCTGCGGATCAGATCCACGATCATCAAAATCGCCAGTCCCGGGATAAACGCCTGGACAAAGGAGGGCTTGGCCCACACCGTCAGCATCAGGACGAAAGCGTAGGCCACGACCTCCCCCTTGCTCTCAAAGGCCCGGGAGGGCCAGCCCTCTCCCTCCCGCAGACGGCGATAGATGCGCACCGTCATCCAGAAGGCGATCAGAGCGAAGGGCCGGACCATCAGCTGGGTGGGATTGTGCCAGATGTTGGGAGAGCCCTGTCCCGCGTATATGTGGGTATCATACCAGGGCATATAGATGGACGACACCAGACACAGGATCAGGGAGGACACGGGGATGATCCGCCGGTCGAGCCATTGGAGCATTTCTTTCAGCAGGGCATTGTAGATGAGATAGACCGCCTCGATCGCGCCCGCCGTCACCAGACATCCGGCATAGACAAGCTCCACCCCCAGCCGATTCAACAGCCAGACAAAGGCGTGCCACAGCCGATCGCTGCCCGTAAGCAGCGCCCGGAGCAGCGTCCACTTGTTAAACTCATCCGCCCAGCCCAAATGGACCGTGAAATCACTGGCATCCACCTCGGCCAGCAGATGGTAGGTGGAGTAAAAAGCCAGGAAAAACAGCAGCGATCCCAGGAGGCAGGAGAGCATGGTCCCTATCCGTCTCTCCCGCTCCTCCGCTGTGATGGACATACCCACTCTTTCTTCCATCTCCGTCTCCGCCCTCTTACCGTTTCTGGCCGAAGAAGTCGAAAATGGCGTCAATCACCTGATCCTGCTCCGCCCGGCTCAGGCCGTAGTACATGGGCAGACGGGTGAGCCGGTCGCTCTCCCGGTCGGTATAGACGTTCTCCCCGTGGAACCGGCCAAACTTCCGTCCGGCAGGGGAGCTGTGCAGAGGGACATAGTGGAAGGAGACGGTGATGTCACGCTCCTTGAGGAAGGAGGTCAGGGCAGTCCGCTCCTCCAGGTCCTTCACCCGGATGGCGAACATATGGGCGTTGTGGGCACACTCGGCGGGAGGCTCCAGGAAACGGAGCTTCCCCGCGTCCCGCAGAGGAGCCAGCCCCTCCTCATAGTAGTGCCAGGAATCCAGCCGGTCCCGGTTGATCTCGTCCGCCATCTCCAGCTGGGCCAGCAGGTGGGCGGCGTTGATGTCGCTGGGGAGGTAAGAGGAGCCGTATTCCACCCAGGTATACTTGTCCACCTGTCCCCGGAGGAAGCGGGAGCGGTTGGTGCCCTTCTCCCGGATGGTCTCCGCCTTTTCCACCAGCTCCGGGCGGTTCACCAGGACGGCGCCCCCCTCTCCCATGGAGTAGTTCTTCGTCTCATGGAAGGAGAAGCAGCCAAAGTCGCCGATGCTTCCCAGGGCCCGGCCCTTATAGCTGGCCATGACGCCCTGGGCGGCGTCCTCTACCACCAGCAGCCCGTGGCGGTGAGCGATGTTCATGATCGTGTCCATCTCGCAGCCAATGCCCGCATAGTGGACAGCGCAGATGACCCGGGTCCGGTCGGTGATGGCCGCCTCGATCTTGGTCTCGTCAATGTTCATGGTGTCCGGCCGGACATCCACGAACACCGGCACAGCGCCCTGGAGGACGAAAGCGTTAGCGGTGGAGCAGAAGGTGTAGGAGGGCATAATGACCTCGTCCCCGGGCTTGAGCTCGCACAGCAGGGCGGCCATCTCCAGGGCGTCGGAGTCGGAGGTGGTCAGCAGCACTCTGGGGCTGCCCGTCTGCTGCTCCAGCAGAGCGTGACACTGTTTCGTAAACGGGCCGTCGCCGCACAGCTTGTGGTTGACCAGCACCGCCTGGGCCATATAGTCCAGCTCTTTGCCCGTATAGGGCGGACGATTGAAGGGGATCATTTCACATTACCTCCATATCTCTCATTCTTTTACATTCGACAGCGCAGACCGGCCTCTCTCAGGTTGTGCCGCTCTCCGCCGGGCTTTGCTTTGGTTTGACCTGTTTCCGCCGTCTCAGCGCTCCGCGCACCAGGGCCACCGGCAGAATGGCGATCACTGCGACGGCGGAGATCAGCAGCCCTGTGGATGTTCCCGGCTGCTCATATCGCAGCTCGATCTCATACTCCCCCGGCTCCAGCAGGACGCCGCAGTACATGACGTTGACCTCGAGCAGCTCGGCCTCCTCACCGTTGACATAGACGCTCCAGCCCTCGGCGTAGGGAACGGAGAAGGTCAGCAGACGGCTGTCCTCCAGGGAGATCGTCCCGGTGATCCGGTCGCCGTCCTCCACCACGTTCTCCAGCACGACCTCCCGGAGGGCGTCTACCTGGCTGTCCATCTCATCCATGGGGATGCAGACCACATAGATGTCGTCATAAACCGCATTCAGCGCCGTCTCGAAGGTCAGCGTGCAGCTGGTCTGGCCCTCCTCGCTGTAGCCCAGATTGAACACCACCGCGTCCTTTTCAAAGTAATAGCTCTGGGTCTTGCCCCGGAGGGTGGCCATTTCACTGTTGCCCTTCCCCTTGCAGCGGATCTCGCAGGTCGCGGAGCTGCTCTGGTTGGCAAATTCCAGCCCGGAGATCACCAGATAGGTCTCGCAGTTGGCCTCCCCCTGAAAGGACAGCTTGATGCTGCTGCCGTCGCTCTCTGCGGAGATGGTCTTTGCCTCCTGATCCAGGGTCAGGCCGTCGCTGGACTTCACCCTGACCTCAGTCCGTTCCTCGGTGTAGGTCTCCTCATCGTGCTCCAGCAGGTCGGTATCCACGCCGATCACTGCGCTCTCCAGCATCACCTGCTGCCGCTCCAGGGGGGTCATGGCCTCGTACTCCTCCTGGGTGACATAGCTGGTGTAGGTATAGCCCAGGGGCAGGGCGTTCCGGTTCTCGTACACCGTCACCGTCTTCTCCCCGTCCTCGCTCTCCACCGACTCCACCGCCTCAAAGCCGTAGGGGACTCGCGTCTCCTTGGAGGAGACGTAATACTTCACACTGGCCAGAGCCATCAGAGCAGAGCGCTCGTCCAGATTGCGGACGCAGAAGGTGTGGGACTGGCTGCTCAGGCAGACGTCCGCAAAATATTCGCTGATCCCCGAAGGGATGACGCTGTAATAGGAGTTTGTGCCGTTAAAATCCAGCGCGCTGGCCTGATTATACTGCGGAGAGTCCTGATCGATGCGGTAGAAAGAGTCGTCCTCCGACAGCGTCTCCGTGGACAGGGCGTCGCCCATCAGGCCGCACATAGTGCTGTAGGTCTCTCCGGCGTATATGAACTGAGACACATAGTCTCCGCCCTCCGGCAACAGGGAGCTGGACACATTGAGCATGACCGTGTACACCGTGACCAGGGTCAGCACCCCGATCCGCTGTCCCCGTTTCAGCCCCGACTCGTCCAGCAGGATCAGCACCAGCATGGTCACCGCCATAGTCACCAGCCCGAGGGCTACCAGCTTGGTGGCGTCGCTCTGGGTGGCGCAGACGGCGCAGTAGGCCACCGTGCCTCCGGTCAGTACCAGCCTGTCCCGGCGGGTCAGGGCCGCCAGCTCCGGCAGCATCTCCACCAGGATATAGGCCACCAGCAGGCAGAAGGCATAGCCCCAGCGGTTGGACACATAGGAGAAGCCGTTGGTGGCCAGGCCGAAGATGGGCAGGCAGATACCCACACAGCAGACGATCAGCCCCGCTTTCAGGGGACGGAGCTCCTTCCCCTTCCGCCGGAACAGCAGGATACAGGCCAGCCAGGCCAGCGCCGCCATGCTGATATGGGTCCAGGAGCCGATGAAGCTGAACTCCAGGTTCAGGCCGTCCAGCAGCCCGGAGTAGTAGCTGTTGCTGTAAAAGACGCTGAATTCCGTCCCATCGCCGCTTCGGGCAGAGTCGGCAAAGCTCAGTATCCCGGGCAGGAGGGTGCAGGCGGCCATGGCCGCGCCCCAGGCATAAAGGCCGATCAGCTTCACGATCTCGGAGAGGACCCTCCCCGCCTTTTTCCCGTGGAGGCAGAACAGCCGGATGAGCAGGTAGATCGCCAGGATCACGCCGTTGACATAGGCGGAGTAGTATCCGGAAAAGCACTGCAAAAAGACCGCCAGCACGAACACGCCGCACTTCCGCTGCCGGATGAACCGCTCCGCCCCGATGAGGGTCAGCACCCCATAGGTCATCAGGACGGTGGTGAAAAAAGGCTGTCGGGCGGCGACAAAGATGGCGTAGCCGGAGCAGACGTAGGCCAGCGCCCCCGCCAGGATGAGCAGCTTCTCCCGCTTGCCCAGGGTGGCGCAGAACCAGATGAACACCAGACCGCAGACATACAGGCGGAGGATCACCGTGATGTCCGCGATGATCTCCATCGTCTCCTCATTGCCCAGCAGGCTCAGCAGCATAAACGGCTCCCGCCGGATCACGTCCAGGGGGGACATTCCGAAGCCCAGGGTGAAATCCCACTCAGGGAAGTGGAGCACGCCGGTCTCCAGCAGGCTGTTGATCCCGCTCATCACATACTCTTTGAAGTAGAGCATCCCGGGGAACTGCTGATCCAGGCCGTCGGTGGACCAGACCAGAGATTTCCCGTTGAAGGTAAAGGGGTAGACGTAGGCCACCGCCACCACCAGAAAGAGGACGGTGAACAGGGCGGTCATTTTCAGACCCCACCGGTGTCGCTGCCAGAAACGCTTCCGGCCCAGGGCGCGGACCGGGCGTTCCTCTCTGTCCAGGCGAGACGCCACATTCAGGCACAGGCTGGGAAGCCGGTTCGCCAGGCGACTGGGCGCCGCCAGCCCGGCCAGTACACACAACGCACCGCTCACGGCGACCCCTGTCAGAGAGAGCTTGTTCCCCAAGGGCAGCACCAGCACATAAATCAGCGGCGAGAACCAGAAATAGCCGGACTTCCACCGCTTTCCCTGGTCAGAGAACAGCGGCACCTTCCAGTCCGGGGTCAGCGTCCACACTGCACAGATCAGTCCTGCCGCCAGGACATAGAAAGCCAGCCGGGCCAGGATACCAGCCCAGGTCGCGGGCAATCCCGCCACGCCGTCGTACCAGGTGTTCCCGTCGATGAGCGCCCGCAGATTTTTCCAATAGCCCCGCAGCAGGACGCACGCCACCGCCCATCCGCCAACCAGCAGCAGAGAGGGCAGCTTGCTGGATCTGGCGCGGCACCACCGGGCCAGCTTTTCGTCCTCCATGGTGCGGCCCAGCACAAAGAAGGGCAGATACACCGCCAGCCGGGACAGGCACAGGAAATTGGTGACAGGCTTGATCAGCCCCGCCGCCAGGCCGATGACCACCGTCAGGGGCAGGAGCCATTTTTTCATCCAGTCTCTTTGGGGTACTACGCCCGTCAAGATCAGGCAGACGCCTCCCACCAGGAACAGCCAGGGCGCGCCGGTGGTAGAGAAGGGGTAGAACCCCGGCTCCCGTCCCGCCAGCGTCTCGCACCAGAACAGCAGCACCTTTTGCGCATATCCCAGGAGGATCATTCCCACACCGGAGGAGATCAGCCCCCGCCGGTCCTTTCCCCGGGACTCCCGCCCCATGAGGAACAGCATACCGGGAAACACAATGACCGAGGCAAAGGTATACCCCGCCATAACAATCCGTTTGCTGCGGAAACAGTTCATTGCCCAGAAGACTGCCGACGCCAGGTACAGCAGCCAGCCCAGGTTGTTCTGCCTGCGCTTCATTCTCTCTCTTGAATCCATCCTGTCCTCGCTTTTCTCTTACCGGCCCAGGTCCTGCTTGATTTGAGAGGATGAGATCTCCGGCGTGCGGGGCAGATAGACCACCTCGCACAGGTCGCTGAGAAAGTCAAACTGTCCCTTCCAGTCGTCCCCCATGACAAAGGTATCCACCCGGAATTCCTTTACATCAGAGGCCTTCTGTTCCCAGCAGGTCTCGGGGATGACCAGGTCCACATATCGCACCGCCTCCAGCAGCTGTTTGCGCTGCTCATAGCTGAAATAGCACTTTTTCTGCTTCTCGTTCCAGTTGAACTCATCGGTGGAGAGGGCCACGATGAGGTAATCCCCCAGGGCTCTGGCCCTTCTGAGGAGATTGATATGCCCGTAGTGGAGCAGGTCATAGGTGCCATAAGTGATGACTTTTTTCATAGCTGTATGCCTCCGTGATCGGTATCCATGAAAACACGCATTATCATACCACAATTTTCTCCATGATGCAATGCTTTCCCGCATTTGTAAGGTTTCCCGGCGGCAGGTCCCTGTCCCCTGCCACAGCAGAAAAGGGAGCCGCCGCCCCCTTGATCTGCTTTGCCCGTTATGGCGCGGTGCGCTCCCCCGCGCGCTCTGCCGGAGACGGCCGGAACCGCTCCGGGAGAAGGGTGCAGAGAAACGCCCCGATGTCGGCGGTGTTGTTCCGGTCCGCCGTCTCGATGTATCTGGCCCGGAAGTCCTCCAGGGCCGCCAGGTCATAGTCCCCCAGGGCCACCGATTCCAGCAGCTGATCCGCCCGGCGGAAGCAGGCCAGGGGCAGCTCCTGCTCCGGGTCGATGTTCAGCCCCTGATCTTCCACATACCGCTCCTTGTCGAACAGGTAGAAGTATACCGGCTTGTGGAGCAGGCTGGCCTCCAGGGAGGCGGCGGAGTAATCGGTGATCACCGCGTCGCACACCTTCATCAGATCATAGGTAGACCAGCCCCGGACTGTCCGGTTCTGTTCCGACAGCTGGAATTGAGAGAGCGGATGGGGCTTGACCAGCAGGGCGACCTCCGGCCGGTCGGCCGCCGCCTCCACCATGGCCCGCACTCCCTCGTCCACCCCTTCCCGGAAGGTGGGGAGATACAGGGCCAGCTTTTTCCCCCGGAGCTGGGGCCGCTGAGCCAGATACCGCTCCCGGATGTCCGGGTCAGGGCGCTGGATATAGTCGATACGGGGCATCCCCAGGGGCAGGATGCGCTCCTCCGGGGCGTCGAAGGCCTGGGCGTAAATGTGTCGGGTCGCTTCACTGGGGCAGAGGATGTAGTCATAGTTCCGGTGCATGGCCATCTGTTTTGCCATAGCGGAGGAATGTCCCCCCGGCCGGTCCAGGCACTGATAGGAGAACTGCTTCACCGCCCCCACGGCGTGCCAGATCTGGACGATCTTCAGCTCCGGCTTGTGGCGCAGCACGCACAGGGGGATGGAGTAGGTGTCCGTCACCGCCACGGAGGCGGTGGCGATGTGATACAGGTTGCGAATAAGGAAGAGGCAATAGGTGACGGGGTTCGTCCGGCGGGTCTGCTTCCGGCAGAGCATGACCACCTCTGTCTCCGGGGCGATGCGGGCCAGCTCCTGGCGGAGCAGGACGAAGTCGATGGGAGGCGTGTCCGACTCCCGGGAGAGCATGACCACCTTGTTGCGCACCCGCAGGGGACGGAACAGCAGGTACAGCAGGCTCATCCCCCACTTCGCAACGGCAAGCAGCATCTGTTTCATAAACCCTGTCCCCCTCTCGTCCGGCGGTCTGCCGCTTATTTGTACCCTATCTTATCCGTCCCCGGGGCGGTTGTCAACCGGAAAGCTGCTCCATTTGGAAAAAGGCATCTGTGCAAATTCGGCTCCGCCCCGCTTGACAACCCTCCCCGCCCCCGGTATCATAGGAGCCGGGGAGGGGATGACCATGGCCTTTTATGAGGGCGTTTTCTTTGACTTTGACTACACCCTGGGGGACGCTACCGAGTGCATCCAGGCGGGGTTTTACGGGGCCTTTGAGGAGATGGGTCTGCCCCGGCCCGACGGGGAGGCGGTGCGCCGCACCATCGGCATGACGCTGGAGGACGCCTACACCCTGCTCTCCGGGGACGGGGACACGGACCGTCGGGCGGAATTTCGCAGGCGCTACGTCCGCATCGCTGACCCCCTCCAGGTGTCCCAGACCCGGCTGTTCCCCGGGGCGGTGGAGCTGCTGGACTGGCTCAACGCCGGGGGCGTCCGGGTGGCGGTGGTGAGCACCAAGCGGAGAGCCACCATCCAGCGAGGCTTTGACCACTACGGCCTGTCCGACCGGTTGAGCCTGTGCATCGGCGGGGAGGGCATTCACCGGCCCAAGCCCGACCCGGAGGGGGCGCTCCTGGCCCTGGAGCGGCTGGGCCTCCGGCGGGAGGCGGTGCTGTTCGTGGGGGACACCCTCATCGACGCAGAGACCGCCCGCCGGGCGGGGCTGGACTTCGCCGCCGTCTGCAACGGGACCACCCCCGCCGCCGCCTTTTCCTCCGCGCCTCATGTACATATTGCCCCAAATCTGACCGGGCTGCAAAGCTGGCTGTCGGAGCAAAAATTGGAAACGCTGTGAATAAACGCCTTCGGACCCGGTGATACTGAGGTTCGGAGGTGTTTTCACATGAAGAAGAAACCATTTGTGCGCCGGGTGGGCGATTTTCTCCTGGGCAAGGGCTTCTACATGGTGCTTTTGCTGTGTGTCCTTGCCATCGGCGGCTCCGGGTACTATCTCTGGTGGCTGGCCGGTCAGGAGCTGGAGACGGAGACCCCCTCCGTCGCCGCCAACGCCCCGGCGGAGGTAGAGGTAGAGCCGGAGACAGAGAACGAAGCCACAGAGGACGGACAGGAGGACGCCGAACAGACGGCGGACGCGCTGGCCGAGTCCGGGGAACCGGAGCCGGAAGCTGAGGACGAGACGGCCCGGGAGATCGCCGACGCCGCCGCAGAGGAGGCCGCCGCCCAGGAGCCGGTTCAGGAGAGCCAGGAGACCGGGGCGACGGCGGAACCGGCGGCGGAAACCGTCCAGACGGAGACGGAGCCGGTAGCGGAGGCTGTGGCGGAGGAAGCGGTCCAGACGGCGGAGACGGAGGAGGACGGCTTTACCGCCCCCGTCTCCGGGGAGGCTGTGGCCGCTTTCTCTGACAGCGAGCTGACCTATAACGCTGCCCTGGAGGACTGGCGCACCCACAACGGGGTGGACCTGGCCGCCGAGGTGGGAGAGGAGGTCTACGCCGCCCTGGACGGGGAGGTGCTTTCCGTGGAGAGCGACCCCCTCCTGGGGACCGTCATCACCCTCAACCACGGGGACGGACTGATGACCATTTACGGCAATCTGTCTGAGGAGGTGGCCGTCCGGCAGGGGGACAAGGTCTCCGCGGGGCAAGTCATCGGCGCTGTGGGGGAGACTGCCGCCGGAGAGAGCAACGAGGGCGGCTGGCTCCACTTCGCCGTGAAGAAGGACGGCGTGCTGGTGGACCCCATGGAATATCTGGGTTAATTTTCCAAATCGATCTCCGAAAAGACCGGGGCCGGGCCATCCCGAAGGGGAGTCCGGCCCCGGTTTTGCGCCGTGAGCACAGTTTGGAGCGGATGTCAACTGCTAATTTTTACAAATCAGCTACCAGTTATGACATACCGGTTGAAATCGTCCGGGGGTTCCGTATAATAAAATGATCGGAACGGGAAATACCTGACAGCCGTTTCAGAAAGGGTGTAAAAGCATGGAAAGAGTCAAAAGAATCACCGCATTGTTGCTCTCTCTGGCCCTCCTGCTCCCCCTGCTCCCGGCCACGGCCTTGGGCGCAGAGGTCGAGGAGGAGACCTTCGTTGTGGAGGAAGCGGACGAGGCAACAGCGGAGGAAACCGCAGTGGACGAAACTGCTGTAGAGGAAGTCACGACGGACGATACCACAGCAGACGAGGCTCAGGAGACATCTCCTGAATCCTCTGTCGTTGAGGAGGCAGAGGAGGACGAGCCCTCCGAGGCGGAGGAAACAGGCGAGGCCACAGGCGTTGAGGACGCCGATAACGATGAGGTTGCCGTCGTGGCCGAGGAGGACATTGCCACAGTCAGCGACGTGGTGGCCAGCGGCACCTGCGGGGATAATTTGACCTGGGTGCTGGACGAGGACGGAGTGCTGACCATTTCTGGGACAGGGGAAATGACGGACGGCGTTTCCGGTGACGATGAACCAACTCCATGGTATCGATACCGCCATTCCATTACATCTGTCGTGATCGATGACGGGGTGACACATATTGGAGATCTCGCTTTCAATATGTGTGATAATCTGGCAAATGTAACCTTCGGCAGCGACGTCGCCAGTATAGGTTTGTATGCCTTTAATTACTGTGAAAGCCTGTCCACGGTGACCATTCCCGGCAGCGTGACCACCTTTGGATATGGTGTATTTCAGTATTGCAGTGGGTTGACCAAAGCGACCATTGGTAGCGGCGTCACCACCATCGGGGAGGGCCTCTTTTCCAATTGTACCAGTCTGATCAGTGTGACCATTCCGAGCAGCGTGACCTCTATTGGTAGATCTGCATTCAACGAATGTACCAGTCTGACAAAGGTGACTATTCCCAGTGGAGTGACTGACATCGGTAAGTATGCCTTTTATGACTGCACCAGTCTGACCAGTGTTGTCATCCCGGATAGCGTCACCTCTGTCGAATCTTGGGCGTTTGGCAACTGTACCGGACTGACCAGCGTGACCATTAGCAACAATCTTACCTTGATCAGTGACTACACATTTTCCGGCTGCACCGGGCTGAGCAGTGTCGCCATTCCTGACAGCGTAACGAGTATTGGGTATGGAGCGTTTGAAAATTGCACCGGGCTGACCGGCATCACCATCGGCAGCAATGTCACCGGGATCGATGGATCGGCATTCGGCGGCTGTACCAGCTTGACACAGATTACTGTGGACCCGGAGAACAGTCAGTTCTGCTCCGAGGACGGAATTGTGTACAATAAGGAAAAAACCACCATACGCATCTATCCCGCAGGCAGAGGCGGGTCGTATACTGTCCCAGATACCGTGACGTCCATCGGCAGCAATACGTTTTCCGGCTGTTCTCTGTTGACCAGCGTATCCATTGGCAGCGGGGTGACGAAAATTGGCGATTACGCATTTCAGGGGTGCACTGGCCTGACCAGCATCACCATTCCAGGCAATGTGGAGGAAATCAGGCCAAGAGCTTTTTTAACTGCACAGGTTTGACTGATGTGACCATCAGCAGCGGCGTACAGTATATTGATGACTATGCTTTCTCATATTGTACCAGCCTGTCCACCATTACCATCCCGGACAGCGTTATTTCGATTGGCTGGGCTGCTTTTGAACATAGTGGGCTGGAAAGCGTGACCATCCCGGACAGCATAACCAGCATCAGTGGCTATATGTTCCACGGATGTAAAAAACTGGCAGACGTCACGCTTCCTGACAGCGTCACCTCCATCGGCGGTGGAGCATTTAGTCTCTGCTACAGCCTGACCAGCCTTGACTTTCTTCCGGACGGCGTCACAGAAATTGGAGACTCTGTTTTCCACGGCTGTGCCGGATTGGTCGATGTGACCATTCCGGATCGCATCACCTCTCTTGGCGAGGGCGCATTTTATGGATGTGAAAATATGGTCAGCGTCTCCATTCCGAGCAGCGTCACGACGATCGGATATGGTGCGTTTGAGGAATGCGACAGCTTGGCCAGCGTGACGATCCCTGAGGGCACGACCTATATCGGTGAATACGCTTTTTATGAGTGCAACAACCTGGAATATGTAAGCATTCCCGACAGCGTGACTTACATCGGAGAGAATGCATTCCGCAACTGCCCCAAGTTGAGCCTGGTTGATTTTTCAGAAGAAGATTCGTCCGCGTCTGAGGCGTCCATCAGCGTTGCCAGTGAGGACGGAATCTCGGTCGCTAGCGAGGACGGAATCTCCGTTGCCAGCGATTCCGTCACCCGTTCCATCGAAAACGACACCTTTGTCAACTGCACCAGTCTGACCGCTGTAGTCATTCCCGACAGCATCACCACCATCGACAGCTATGCCTTTGGGTATACCTACTCCAGCTCTAAAAAAACATACACTGCGATAAGCGGCTTTACCATCTATGGCTATACAGGTACTGCTGCGGAAACCTATGCAAATCAGAATGGGTTCACCTTTATTGACCTTGCAGACAGCAGCACGCGCAATGTTCTTGCCACACCGACCCTGTCCGGCGCAACGAATACCTCTTCTGGGGTAAAAATAACGTGGAAAGAGGTTACCGGGGCACTCCTGTATCGTGTATTCCGCAAAACGGGCAGCGACGGTACATGGAAGAAGCTGGCAGACACATTCTCTACCAGCTACACGGATACCGCGGTCACATATGGAACTACCTACTATTATACAGTACGGTGTATTTCACCGACAGGTGCGTACATCAGCAGCTATAATTCTACAGGCGTGAATATTACATACAATTTGGTCACCCCCTCCGTCACCCTGTCCAACGCCTCTGCGGGTGTGACGGTAAAGTGGAGCAAGGTAAGTGGAGCCTCCGGATATTATGTCTACCGCAAGACCTCCGGCGGCACGTTCTCCAAAATCGCCACCATCACCAGCGGCAG
>JAJQHP010000159.1 GCA_021199695.1 Clostridiales bacterium | reverse complement strand
GGGCGAGACCCGCAGCTACAACGGCACCGACTACACCTACTATGGCCCCGCCGACATCACTATCACCGAGAACGCCGACGGCACCGTCACCTACTCCGTGGTCATGCGGGAGGACATCCAGTTCTCCGACGGCACCTATGCCGACATCGACGACGTGATCTTCACCATGTATGTGTTCCTGGACCCCACCTATGACGGCTCCACCACCATGTACTCCGCTCCCATCGTGGGTCTGGATGCCTACCGCACCGGCATGAGCACCCTGTTCGATCTGCTGGTCGCCGCCGGTGAGGACAACACCGACTACACCTATTGGGATGAGGCCACTCAGACCGCCTTCTGGGCTGATCTGAATCAGGCCGGTGTCGCTTTCGCGCAGGAGATCGTGGACTACTGCGTCGCCGCCGGTTATGCTGAGGAGGGCGATGTCGCCACCGCCGCTGCTGCCTGGGCATTTGACGGCCTGGCCGAGGACGCCACCGCTGAGGACTTCTGGAACCTGCTGGTCGAGTCCTATGGCGGCGACTATGCCTCCCTGTCCGACACCGAGAGCGCCGGTTCCTCCCTGTTCGATCTGATGGAGGACTATGACAGCTACTCCGTCGGTATCGAGACCGGCGAGTCCGCCGACTACATCGAGGGCATCGTCCGCACCGGCGACTACAGCATGGAGGTCACCACCTCTGAGCTGGACGCCACCTTCATCTATTACCTGGAGATCCCCATCACCCCCTTTGCCTACTATGGCGATGAGAGCCTGTATGACTATGACAACCACTCCTTCGGCTTCACCAAGGGCGACCTGAGTGCCATCAAGGAGAAGACCTCTGCTCCTATGGGCGCCGGCGCCTACATGTTCAACGAGTACTCCAACGGTGTCGTGTACATGGAAGCCAACCCCTACTACTTCCTGGGCGAGGCCAAGACCAAGTATCTGAACTTCCAGGAGATCACCTCTGAGGACGATAAGATCACCGCTGTCGTCACCGGCACCGTTGATATCGCCGATCCTTCCTACTCCGCCGAGCGGGCTGCCGAGATCAAGACCTACAACTCCGACGGCGAGCTGCAGGGCGACGTGCTGACCACCTATCTGTATGACTTCCGCGGCTACGGCTACATCGGCATCTGCACCGACAACGTGAAGGTGGGCGACGATCCCTCCTCCGAGGAGTCCAAGGACCTGCGCAAGGCCTTTGCCACCATCTTCTCCGTCTATCGTGACGAGTCCGTTGACTCCTACTATGGAGAGACCGCTTCCGTCATCAACTACCCCATCTCCAGCACCAGCTGGGCCGCTCCTCAGGTCACTGACGACGGCTATCAGGTCTGCTACTCCACCGACCTGGAGGGCAACGCCATCTACACCGACAACATGAGTGTGGATGAGAAGTACGCCGCCGCTCTGGAGACCGCTCTGGAGTACTTTGAGGCCGCCGGTTACACCGTGGAGAACGGCGTCATCACCGCCGCTCCCGAGGGCGCTTCCCTGACCTACACCGTCCACATCGGCGGTTCCGGCACCGGCGACCACCCCTCCTTCCTGCTGCTGAGCAACGCCTCTGACGCCCTGGCCACCATCGGCATCACCCTGGAGATCAACGACCACGCCAACGCCTCCGAGCTGTACGCTGCGTACCAGTCCGGCGAGGCCGACATGTGGGTCGCTGCCTGGCAGGCTTCCACCGATCCCGATATGTATCAGCTGTATCACAGCGAGGGCTCCACCAACTACTACTGCATCGACGACGAGGATCTGGATGAGCTGATCATGACTGCCCGTCAGTCCACCGACCAGACCTTCCGGAAGACCCTGTACAAGAGCGCCATGGAGATCATCCTGGACTGGGGCGTTGAGGTTCCTGTCTATCAGCGGAGCGAGAACTACATCGTGTCCACTGAGCGGGTCAACACCGACACCATCACTCCCGACATGACCCCGTACTGGAGCTGGATGGCTGAGGTCTATCTCATCGAGATGAACTGAGCTTTCTCCCTGCACTGACAAGACCCTGACCCCCAACCGGGGGTCAGGAGGCAGGGGCGGCGGGAAACCGCCGCCCCTGCAAAAAAGGGAACATCTGCAAGCGCAAAGGAGCCGCTCCAGAGCCTTGGAACGGCTCCTTTGCGCTTTTAGAGGTTTCAGCACGCTACAGCGAAAAAGCGCCTGCGGACATCCCCGGGTCTGCGGAGAATAAAAGAAAGGGAAGGGGAGTACGTTTATGCAGCAGAGTATGACCAAGTACGTAATCAAACGAATCCTGTTGTCCGTGGTGATCCTCATTCTGGTGGCCTTCATCATCTATGTGTTGATGCGGTGTCTGCCCACCTCCTATGTGGAATCCATGGCGCAGCAGCGGGCCACCGCCCCCGGCTCCAAGAGCTATGAGGAGTGGCTGGAGCAGCTCAACGCCCAGTACGGTCTGGACAAGGGCATCATCCCCGGCTTCCTGAGCTGGTGTGTCAACGCCCTCCAGGGCGAGTTTGGCGACAGCTGGAAGTTCACCGTTCCCGTTACCGAGAAGTTTGCCGAGGTCATCGGCGTCTCCGTGGTCATGGCCGGTATCTCCTTCATTCTGGAGCTGGTCATCGCCATCCCCCTGGGCGTCGTCGCCGCCGTGCGGCAGTACTCCCGGACGGATTACGCCATCACGACCATCGCACTGATCGGTATGTCCCTGCCCACCTTCTTCTTTGCGGCCCTGCTCAAGCTGGCGTTCTCTGTCAATCTGGGCTGGTTCGACCTGACCGGACTGGTGGGCCGCGACTATGCACAGCTGGACTCCTGGGGCCAGTTCTGGGATATGGCCCACCATCTGGTGCTGCCCATCGCCACCCTGGTCATCATCTCCATCGGCTCCCTGATGCGTTACACCCGCACCAATATGCTGGAGGTCCTGAACGCCGACTACATCCGCACCGCCCGGGCCAAGGGCCTGAGCGAGGGGACGGTCATCTTTAAGCACGCCTTCCGCAACACCCTGATTCCCCTGGTGACCCTGGTGGGCGGCTCTCTCCCCGGTCTGTTCTCCGGCGCACTGATCACCGAGACCCTGTTCTCCATCCCCGGTATCGGCTACACCTCCTACCAGGCGATGGTGGCGGGCGATATCCCCTTCAGTATGTTCTATATGTGCTTCCTGGCCGTTCTGACCCTGGCCTGCAACCTGCTCACTGACATTGTGTACGGCCTGGTCGATCCCCGTGTCCGTGTGGCCGCATAAGAGAGGAGGAGTAAACCATGAGCGAAAACAAGAAAGACGAGCGCAAGGATGAGGTTACTCCTGCTCAGGAGGAACAGCAGTATTCCTTAAACGACGACCGCCGGGTCAAGGTACTGACCCCCGGGGCCATGGTGGCAAAGCGGTTCTTCCGGAACCGGCTGGCCATGGTGGGCCTGATCATGCTGGTCGCCATGTTCCTGTTCTCCTTTGTGGGCGGCTGGATCAGCCCCTATGACGAGAACGAGCAGTTCTACACCTACGAGTATCAGACGAAGCAGTACGCCGGTGTGGTACAGAACGACGACTTCCGCTACGCTGTGGCCGACGACCAGGAATTCAGCACCACCGTCCAGGCCTACTTCCTGCTGGGCTACAACAGCACCAACGGGGCGGAGGACTTCAGCTTCGAGTATAAGGACGTGACCTATGACGCCGTGTGCGAAGGCGAGGACTTCTACTCCGTCTACTCCGACGGCACCCTGCTGGCCATGGCCTACAAGGATATCATCAATGAGGAGAGCGGCAGCCTGAGCTTCAATGTGAAGTACGCCGCCATGCTGGCTTTCGTCAACGGCGAGACCTCCTTTGAGGCCGACGGCGCCACCTACACCATGGATGAGGACGGCAACATCGGCCAGGACGGCACGGTGATCGCCTACATCAGCCGTTTCGTGGTCACCGCCACCGAGAATGGCGTCACCCTCACCCGGGCCTTCAAGGAGGAGCTCCAGGAGTGCATCGAAAACGATGAGGAGGAGTTCGTTTTTACCGACGCCGACGGCGAGACCTACACCTATGAGGTCAGCTATGCGGCCTTCACCAACAGCTGGAACGTGAACCAGGAGACGGAGACCTACGTCTATGACGCCTACTCCTATCCCTCCACGACCCACTGGCTGGGCACCGACCGGAACGGCATGGATATGCTGACCCGTCTGATGTACGGCGGTCGGGTGTCCCTGGTCATCGGCTTTATCGTCGTGCTGATCGCCGGCGTCCTGGGCATCATCCTGGGCGGTATCTCCGGTTACTTCGGCGGCTGGGTGGACAACCTGATCATGCGTATCGTGGACGTGTTCTACTGCATCCCGTCTACCCCGCTGATGATCATTCTGGGCGCGGCTATGGACGCCATGAACGTGGACGCGCAGATCCGAATGCTCTTCCTGATGCTGCTGCTGGGCTTCCTGAGCTGGCCCTCCATCGCCCGTCTGGTCCGTGGACAGATCCTCTCCCTCCGTGAGCAGGAGTTTATGATGGCCACCGAGGCCTGCGGCATCCGCACCTCCCGCCGGATCTTCCGGCACCTGATCCCCAACGTCATGCCGCAGCTGATCGTCTCCTGCACCATGATGCTGGGCAGCACCATCATCACCGAGGCCACCCTGTCCTTCCTGGGCCTGGGCGTCAAGTTCCCCTTCGCCTCCTGGGGCAACATCATCAACGATGTCAACAGCACCTATGTCATGACCAACTACTGGTTCATCTGGATTCCCGCAGGCGTCTGTCTGCTGATCACCGTGTTGGGCTTCAACTTCGTGGGCGACGGTCTCCGTGACGCCTTCGATCCCAAGATGAAACGGTAAAGGGAGGTAGAAGAGAATGGCAAAGAAAAAAGCGGAAGGCTACCTTTCTGCGAAGGAGTCCCGGCGCATCTCCAAGGCAAACCGGAAGATCACCCAGGAGCTGGAGAAAAAGCGCAAGCGCAAGCACGTTCCCGAGTCTGAGTATCTGACCACCATGCACGACCCCAACAATGCGGTGGAATTCGATAATCTGCACAGCTGCTTCTTCACCGACGCAGGTACTGTCAAGAGCGTGGACGGCGTCAGCTTCGACGTGCCCATCGGCAAGACGGTGGGCGTCGTGGGCGAGTCCGGCTGCGGCAAGAGCGTCACCAGCCTGTCCCTGATGCAGCTGGTGCAGCGCCCCCAGGGGCAGATCGTCTCCGGCGAGATTCGCCTGAACCTGGGCGACAAGGCCTATGAAATTTCCAAGATGCCCGTGGAGGCCATGCAGAACATCCGCGGCAACTACGTCTCCATGATCTTCCAGGAGCCGATGACCAGCC
>JAJQHP010000134.1 GCA_021199695.1 Clostridiales bacterium | reverse complement strand
GACCGCTACCAGCAGGGCAAAGGTGCGCAGCAGCCCCCCGTCGGTCACCAGCTGAGCGGACTCGTCATAGGCCGCCGCCCACCAGTTCAGGCGCAGGAGCAGATTGTTCAGTCCCAGCACCAGCGCCACCCAGGTCAGCTGGGTCTGGCTGATCTTCATCCCGTCTCACTTCCCGTCAACGCCTCTTTCGGGGCGGCAGTCTCATGTACAACAGTGTACCACATCGGCGGGAAATTGCAATCGGGGAAATTGCACGTTTCCCACCCGCCGCTCCCCTTCCAAACTGCGCTTTTTGTGCTCCATGGGGTTGACATCAGCCGCTAATTGGCATACTATAATGGGTAGAAAGAGAATATCGATCCGGTAGGTAAGGCTACCACAAGGATACGGGTTGCTGCCGCAAAGTCGTGGAGACACGATCCGTTGGTCTGAACAGGTGACATCGAACCCAAAGGTGTCGTCTAATGCAATTTCACTGCCTTGTGATGCTAAAGCTTGAACGGTGGGTGGGCGTCCTTTTGGGACGGTCTGAATGGCGCTCGCGTGCATCTGATGCCGGACATGGTATCAGATGCTTTTTTGTCCTCCCCGCAGAGGGGCGGAAATCAGGGAAAAAGGGGGTCGTTGCTGTGGCAGATTTTGAGAGCAGACGGGAAAAAATGGTCCACATAGTAGAGGATCTCCTGAAGCGAAAACAGTATGCCCAGCTCCGGGGCAGCCTGCTCCCTCTGGAGCCGGTGGACATCGCCCAGCTCATGGACGACCTTGCCGGGGAGAGCATCCCCCTGGTGTTTCGGCTGCTGCCCAAGGAGACGGCGGCAGAGGTGTTCGTGGAGCTGAACCCGGAGCACCAGGAGCAGCTCATCCGCAGCTTTTCCAACACCGAGCTGAAGGAGGTGCTGGACGAGCTGTATCTGGACGACGCCGTGGACATCGTAGAGGAGATGCCCGCCAACGTGGTCCGGCGCATCCTGGCCCACTCCGAGCCGGAGATGCGCAAGAGCATCAACGAGATTTTGAAGTACCCCGAGGACTCCGCTGGGTCCCTGATGACCACCGAGTATATCGACCTGAAGCGGGACATGACGGTGGAGGATTGCTTCAAGCGCATCCGGCGAAACGCCTCCGACGTGGAGACCATCAACGTCTGCTACGTGGTGGAGAAAAACCGGAAGCTGCTGGGCTATGTCACCATTCGTGACCTGTTTCTCGCCAGCTATGAGGACGAGATCGGAGAGATCATGGACACCAACCTCCTCTCCGTCACCACCCTGGAGGACCAGGAGACGGTGGCCCAGCGGTTCAGCCGGTATGACCTGATGGCCATGCCGGTGGTGGACACGGAAAACCGCCTGGTGGGCATCATCACCGCCGACGACGTGATGGACGTCATGCAGGCCGAGGCCACCGAGGACATCGAGAAGATGGCGGCCATCCTGCCCACCGACAAGCCCTATCTCCGCACCGGCGTGCTGGAGACGTGGAAGAGCCGCTTCCCCTGGCTGCTGCTGCTCATGCTGTCGGCCACCTTCTCCAGCATTATCATCACCAAATTCGAAAGTGCCCTGTCCGCCTGCATGATTTTGACCTCCTATATCACCATCCTCAGCGGCACCGGCGGCAACTCCGGCTCCCAGTCCTCTGTGGCCATCATCCGGGCCCTGTCCCTCCACGAGATCCGGTTCAGCGACCTGCCCCGGGTCATCTGGAAGGAGTGCCGGGTGGCCATCGTCTGCGGCGTCGCTCTGGCGGCGGCCAACTTCCTGAAAATGATGCTCATCGACCGGATGCTGTTCAACAACCCGGCGGTCACCCCTCTGGTGGCCCTGGTGGTCAGCCTGACCCTGATCTGCACCGTCATCTGCGCCAAGACCATCGGTGCTATCCTCCCCGTCCTGGCGGACAAGGTGGGGCTGGACCCTGCCGTGCTGGCAAGTCCCCTCATCACCACCATCGTGGACGCCCTGTCCCTGCTCATCTACTTCGGGTTTGCTCTGGCCCTCATCCCCATGTGAGCCTGACCCGTGGCACTCTCCCCGGCACCCCTATTCCGGAAAGGAGGTCACGTCATGTATCCTGAGGAAAAATTCTACCGGCTCACCGCCATTGCGGAGAGCCTTCTGAAACAAAAGCAATACGCCCAGCTCCGGGGTATGCTCCTCCCCCTGGAGCCCGCCGACGTGGCCCAGCTCATGGACAGCCTCTCCGGAGAGAGCATACCCCTGCTGTTCCGGCTGCTGCCCGAGGAGACGGCGGCGGAGGTATTCGTGGAGCTGACCCCGGAGCACCAGCAGCAGCTCATCGCCGGTTTCTCCAACAGCGAGTTGCGGGCGGTGCTGGACGAGCTGTACCTGGACGACGCCGCCGACATCGTGGAGGAGATGCCCGCCAACGTGGTCCGGCGCATCCTGGCCTACGCCGCCCCGGAGATGCGGGAGGGCATCAACCAGATTTTGAACTACCCCAAGGACTCCGCCGGGGCGCTGATGACCACCGAGCTCATCGATCTGGAGCAGGATATGACGGTGGCCGACTGCTTCCAGCGCATCCGCCGGGAGGCGGAGAACGTGGAGACCATCGACGTCTGCTATGTGGTGGACGCCGGTCGGCGGCTCACCGGATTTGTCACCATCCGGGCGCTGATGCTGGCGGCCTACGAGGACACGGTGGGAGAGATCATGGACAGCGACCCCATCTCCGCCGCCACCCGGGAGGATCAGGAGTCGGTGGCCCGGAAATTCGGGCGATACGACCTGCTGGCCATGCCGGTGGTAGACGCCGGCGGACGGCTGGTGGGCATCATCACCGCCGACGACGTGATGGACGTCATGCAGGAGGAGACCACCGAGGACATCCAGAAGATGGCCGGTATGCTCCCCTCGGAGACGCCCTACCTCCGCTCCGGCGTCCGGCAAATCTCCGCCAGCCGCCTCCCCTGGCTGCTGCTGCTCATGCTGTCCTCCACCTTTACCGCCCAGATCATCTCCAGCTACGAGGACGCCCTGGCCGCCTGCATGGTGCTCACCTCCTTTATCACCATGCTCAGCGACACCGGCGGCAACTCCGGCGCTCAGTCCTCGGCGGAGATCATCCGCGCCCTGTCCCTCCACGAGATCGGGATACGGGACACGGGCCGGGTGCTGTGGAAGGAGCTGCGGGTGGCCCTGCTCAGCGGCGTCACCCTGGCCGTGGTGAATTTCGGTAAAATGATGCTGGTGGACCGTCTGCTCATGAGCAACCCCGCCGTGACGGTGACGGTGGCCCTGGTGGTCTCCCTGACCATCATTGTGACGGTGGCCGCCGCCAAGCTGCTGGGTGCGCTGTTCCCCATTCTGGCCAACCAGGTGGGGCTCGACCCGGCGGTGCTGGCCAGCCCCTTTATCACCACCGTGGTGGACGCCCTCTCCCTGCTGATCTACTTCGGCATCGCCGTGCTTTTGCTTCATATTTAGCCACAAAAAACGCCCGGCCTCCTGTTTTCCGGAGGTCGGGCGTGTGTTCTGTCATGCAAAAATGGAAGTGACCTGTACCCGCTGCGCTACGGTACAGGTCACTTCCGTTCCCTCTTAAAGTCTGTCATTTTACCGATAACCTCCTGTTCTCCAGAATCCCTTCGCCTTATATCACGCAGTCTCAAAACTGTTATCCGCGACGGCTCTCCGGTCGCACGGTCGCCGGAGCCAGGTTCAGATAGTCCCCTCAGGAGGCGCTTTCCTTAGAAATCAGATCCGTTGAAAATCCGTCCTTTCAGAATCAACCTGTTGGTTCAGATATCATCCTTTTTGGTTTTTGCTCTGGTAAAAAGCATTTCTTTGGAAAGATCGGTCGGTGAGGTTTTGCTGCTTTTTCATCCCGGAAACGATTTTCCTCTGCCGCTGCACCTGTCCTCCTGCTTTGATTTTCCTCCCCTTCCTGTCCATTCAGAAGTGTGCTTTTCTGAATACACGCTCCGGTATCGGAAACTCTCATCCAGGATTTCTCTGTGCCGCCTTCTCCGCCTGTTCTCCTGCCCTTTGGTCTTGCCGTCTCACCCTTTGAATCATTTGTCTGCTCCCAGCCTGTCCTCCCAGGACGCTGTTTGCAGCCGACGCCTCTCCGGTATGAGCGGTTCCCCTCCGGCAGCTTGTCCGGCGAATTTTCTGCTTTGGTTCCGTCTCCTCTGGATGTCGCTTAGGAAAGTGCGATGTTGGAAATCGGCTTCCCGTGGGGACTATCCTGATCCTGTAGAGTGGGGGAATTGGGGTTCCCTCCTCTCCATGGCAGTATGATACCACAGAAGGCCGTTCTTGTCAAGCACTTTTCAAAAGATTTTTTCAAATAATTTTATTTCTATAAGTGCCCCTCCCGCTCCAGCCGAAGCAGGACCTCCTTACAGGCCAGTCCTCCCGCAAAACCGGTGAGGGAGCCGTTGGCCCCCACCACCCGATGGCAGGGGACGAGAATGGGCAGAGGATTCCGGTGGCAGGCCTGGCCCACCGCCCGGGCGGCTCCCGGTCGCCCCAGCTGGGCCGCCAGCTGTCCATAGGTCCTCGTCTCCCCCCAGGGGATGTCCTCCAGAGCAGCCCAGACCGCCCGTTGAAAGGGGGTGCCCCGGGGTGCCAGGGGCAGGTTCTTCGGAACAGGACAGCCCCGGAAATACCCCTCCAACGCAGACAGCCCCGCCGCCAGGGCGGGGCTGTCTCCCAGCGTCAGTCCGGACGGCATCTGTCCGGGGAGCCACAGCCGCACCAGCCTACCCTCCTCCTCCCCCAGGGCCACAGGGCCGATGGGGGCGTTCCAGACGGCGCAGACCATCTCAGTACCGCCGGACCACTGCGATCACCTTGCCCAGAATGGTGGCCTCGCTGCCGTCGATGGGCTGATAGTCGGCGTTCTCCGGCAGCAGCCAGGTCTCCCCGTTGCGCCGGTCCAGCCGCTTGCAGGTGGCCTCGTCCCCGATGAGAGCGATGACGATCTCCCCGTTCCGGGCGTTCTCCTGCTGGTGGACGATGACGACGTCCCCGGGGAGGATGCCCGCCTTGAGCATACTCTCCCCCCGGATGCGGAGGGCAAAATGCTCCCCGGTGAGGCCGTCGGTGTCAACCACCAGATAGTCCTCGATGCACTCCTCCGCCAGGATGGGGCTGCCCGCCGCCACGCTGCCCAGCAGAGGCACCTGGTTTACCCGGCTCGTGGGCTCCTCCGCCGGAGTGATGGCCCTGGTCTTGCCGCTGCCCCGGACGATGGCCCCAGCCTCCTCCAGCGCTTTCAGGTGGAAGTGGACGGTGGAGGGGCTTTTCAGCCCCACGGCGGCGGCGATCTCCCGGACAGAGGGGGG
>JAJQHP010000211.1 GCA_021199695.1 Clostridiales bacterium | reverse complement strand
GTGTAGCCTCGAATTTTTGCTTTTTCGAGTGTCTACTCTAAGGGGACTATATCATTTGGGGAGCCGCCGCTTTTTTCATCTGTTTTCCGTTATATGTCACGCCTTCCCGTGGGCCTTTGCCGCCGCCAGGGTGTTTTGCAGCAGCATGACCCGGGTCATGGGGCCGCAGCCCCCGGGGACCGGGGTGATATACGCCGCCTTCTCCGCTACCGGTCCGAAGTCCACGTCGCCGCAGAGCTTTCCGTTCTCGTCCCGGTTCATGGCCACGTCGATGACGGTGGCTCCTTCTTTCACCATGTCGGCAGTGATCAGGTTCCGCTTTCCCACGGCGGAGACGAGGATGTCAGCTTCCCGGGTGACGCTTCCCAAATCCGGCGTCCGGGAGTGGCAGATGGTCACGGTGCCGTGGCGGTGGAGCAGGAGCATCGCCTGGGGCTTGCCCACGATATTGGAGCGGCCCACCACCACACAGCGCTTGCCCGCCGGGTCGATGCCGTACTCGTCCAGCAGGGCCATGACCCCTGCCGGGGTGCAGGGCAGGAAGGTGTAATCCCCGATCATAATGCGCCCCACATTGTAGGGGTGGAAGGCGTCCACATCCTTCCGGGGGTCGATGGCCTGGAGCACCTGTTCCTCGTCATAGTCATAGCCCTTGGGCAGGGGGAGCTGGCAGAGGATACCGTCGATCTCCGGTCTCCCGTTCAGCTCGTCGATCAGCTCCAGCAGCGCCCGCTGGCCGATCTCCGCCGGGAGGGCAAACTCCTCGCTGTAGATACCGCACTGGGCGCAGTCCTTCTCCTTGTTGGTGACATACACCCGGGAGGCGGGGTCGTTTCCCACCAGAATGACCGCCAAGCCCGGCCGCTGGCTGAGCGCCGCCACCTGGGTCTTGATGTTGTCCTTCCACTTGGCCGCCAGGGCCTTTCCGTCCATGATCGTTGCTGCCATGGTTGATCACTCCTCCTTGTTTTCTCCCTCGTTTGATTCTTCCGCCGTCTCATCCGTTTCCCGGGGCGGCTCGGCCTCCGCCGCCCGTTCCACATACAGGGGCCTGGGGCGGGTCTTTTGCCGGTGCAGACTGACGAGGATCACCGTCAGCGCCGCCAGAGCGGAGAGCAGGGCCAATGCCTGGGACACCCGGATGCCGGTGCCAAAGAAGTACAGGCTGTCCGTCCGCATCCCCTCGATCCAGACCCGGCCCAGGCCATACCAGAGAATATAGCTCCAAAAGAGCTGTCCGTCAAATTTTCTCCGGGGTCGGACGAGGAAATAGAGGATGCACAGCCCCGCCAGGTTCCACAGGGACTCGTACAGGAAGGTGGGATGTACCTCGGTATACACCCCGTTCACCGTCAGCCCCATCCGCCACAGGGCGGTGCAGGGGCCGCCGTAGGCCTCCTGATTGACGAAGTTCCCCCACCGGCCAATGAGCTGACCGATGAGCAGTCCGTAGGCGGCGGCGTCCGCCATGGGGAAAAAAGGAATCTTCTTCACCCGGCAGAACACGGCGGCGGTGAGCACTGCCGCAATGATGCCCCCATAGATGGCCAGTCCTCCGTCCCAGATGGCCACCGCCCTTCCCCAGTTGAACGAGCCGTCAGCATCCAGGTAAAGATCCAGATAGAAGATGACATAGTAGGCTCTCGCCCCGATGATGCCGATGGGGAGGGCATAGAGGATCATGTCGGTCAGACTGTCCCCCGACACACCCAGGCGGGGCGCCTGCCGGTAGCAGAACAGCAGAGCCAGCAGAAAGCCCACGGCGATGATGATACCGTACCAGTAGATGTTTTTGCCAAACAGCGTAAAGGCGACCGGGTCGATGGTCACCTCGAACCCCAGACCGGGGAACACGATCGGCGTCATGACAGTTTACTCCTTTGCTTTGTCTTTTTCTTCATTCGGACCGGCCTGTTTGACCTGCCCCGGCGCTGCTGTGACCGACAGGGCGCTTCTCTCCGGCCGGAAGGCTCTGCCCAGGAAGTCCCGCACGTCCCCGATAGTCAGGGACGGGTACAGCTCACCGAAATCCAGATAGAGATAATCGGAGAACCAGCCCCGAGCCAAACTGAAACAGAGGTCGTCAAACCGGTCCAGCCCCCGTACACTGGCGCCATACTCCGCCCGGAGGGCCTGCTGGAACCGCTCGTGTCCCAGGCCCAGGGCAAGCTGCCCGGCCTCCTCCAGAATGGCGTCCCGCACCCGGTACGGATCGGGGCTCTCGCCCCCAAAGGTGAGCCAGGCCGCTCCCGGAACGCTGTTGCAGCCCAGGGAGAACCGCCGGTTCAGCAATCCCTCCCGGTACAGTCGGTTATAGAGGGGGCTGCTCCGTCCGCAGACCAGCTCCGCCGCCAGCTCTCCCAGAAGGGCACAGCGGAGCCCCGCTTTGCCGTTGGGAAACGGCTCCAGCTTCAAGCCCAGAGAAAACTCCGGAGCGGAGACGGCCATCCCGGTGATCGTCTCCTGCTGTACAGCGGTGAGTGGTTCCTTCTCCAACGCTCGCGCCGTCGGCTCTCTCCGCTCCCGGGGCAGAATCATCCGGGCGGTAGAGACCACCTGATGGGGGTCTACGTCCCCCGCCACACAGAGGACCATATTTCCGGGGTAATAATAGGTATTGTAATAGTCGTCCAGCATCTCGGCAGTAATCTTTTGGATTGAGCTGCGGTCGCCGATGACCGGGTTGCGAACGGGGTGGTGGATGTAAAGTCCCTGGAGCATTTGCCGATGCCGCCGCCAGCCGGGGCGGTCGGACACCATGGCCAGCTCCTGTAGGATGACGCCCGTCTCCTTTTTCACACTCTCCGGCGTGAAATAAGGGGTGGCTACACAGCGGAGCAGCGTCCGCAGATGCTCCGGGAAGCGGTCGGTGCAGCTGAAATAATAGGCGGTGATGTTGCCGGAGGTAAAGGCGTTGACAGACGCCCCGGCGGCGGTCATGGCCTGGTGGTCGCTGCCGTCCTTCCTGTCAAACATCTTGTGCTCCAGGAAATGGGCTGTCCCGGCGGGGGCGCACCCTCCCCCGTCCAGGCGGCTGTCCATGCCGCCGCAGTTGACGGCGACACAGGCAAAGGTCTTGCCATAGCCGGGCCGGGGAACCACAAAGACGGCCATTCCGTTTTCCAGCCGCTCAAAATAACAGCTCTCCCCCAAGCGGGGGAAGGTTTTCAATTCCATGTGATCACTCCTGTTCCGCCTCCCCGGTCAGCGTATAGACCGTATCCAGCGCAATCTGTCCGGCGCACTCTGTCACCTGCTCCGCCGTCACCTCGCTCACAAGCTGGGCCAGCTCCTCCGGGGCACAGGGAGCCTCCGCTACTGCCTGATCCAACCAGAAACGGGCCATGGCAGCCTGGCTGTCCGGGACGGTGCGGAGGCGATGGGCGACGCCACGGCGGGCGGCGTCCAGCTCGGCGGCGGTAAACTGCCCCATTTTCAGGGCCTCCACCTGGCGGAGGATCTCCTCCCTGGCGGCGTCCGCCTGCTCCCCGGATACGCCGCACTGCACCGTCAGCAGCCCCTTGTGCGCCTCCAATCCGGAGGAGACGGAGTAGCACAGGGACTGCTGCTCCCGCAGATGGGTAAACAGCCGGGAGGCAGGGCCGACGCCCAGCAGGGCGTTGGTCACCAGCAGAGCGGGATAGCGGCGGCTGTCGATGCCGCAGCCGGTACGAAAGCCCAGGGCCAGCCGGGTCTGCCGGACGGGAGCGGTTTCCGTGACCTCCCGGACGGTCTCCGGGGGCACGTTGACCAGCATCTCCGGCAGGGACGGTCTGCCCCGGCGGGGCAGACCCATCAGCGCCTCTGTCCAGGCCTGCCGCACCTCCTCCGGCGAGGCGGACCCGCAGTAGTACAGCTCTAACCGGCTCTCCGCCAGCAGGTTTCGATAGTGCCGGTCCAGGTGCTTCACCCTGATCTTCGCCGCCGCCTCGGGGCTGCCCAGGCGGCCTGCGCCGAAGGGCTCCTCCCGGCACATCTCCTGCTCCAGCCGGAGGGCGGCGTACCGTCTCCGGTCGTTTTGGACGCTTCTCATCTCTCCCAGAAGATTTTCCCGTTCCCCGTCCACATACTCCGCCCGGAGACGGCCGTTCCGGGTGGCGGGCCGGAGGAGCAGATCGCCCATCAGCTCCGTCGCCTGGGGAAAAATGGGCGCGCCGTCCGGGGTCAGGGCATCGTCCAGAAACGCCCCCTGAAGTCCAATGCAGTGGATTTCTCCCCTTCTGGCGACTGTGGGGCCAACTGTGCCGCCGTAGAGCCGGTCCAGGGCGGCTCCCAGCAGCTCCTGGTCGGGGCAGTGGGCAGTCCCCTGGCACAGCACCCGGGGGAGCAGGGCGTTCAGAGCGGCGGTCTCCCGGCGGAGATGAGTCAGCAGCTGGAGCGACCAGCAGCTCGTCTTAAATTTGCGGGTCTGCACAGCGGTCAGCCAGACGCCGGGCATCAGTTCGGTGCGGATGGGGGTATTCATGTGAGGACGCTCCTCTCTGGGCAGGCCGGAGTCTGCGCTCATTCAATGAAACCATTATACATCCGTTTCCCGTTTTTCACCACTGTTTTTTGACGGCTCAGCCAGGGCAAGGTAAATTTCGTGACTGCCCCGGAGGGTTTTCAGGGGGATACCACCCTCCACAGGCGTTCCGTCCAGGGTCAGACCGGCGGGAACGCCGCCCCGGACCACCCGGATGTCCAGAGTAAAGCCCTCTCCCCGCCAGGTCGCCTCGTATCCCGGCCAGTCTTCCGGCAGGTTTGGCTCCAGATAGAGCAGCCCCTCCCGGAGCCGGAGGCCCAGCAGGTCGCCTACAGCTCCCTGGCAGTACCACCCGGCGGCCCCGGTGTACCAGCTCCAGCCGCAGCGGCCCTCCTGTCCCGGAGCGGTGTACACGTCCCCCGCCAGGACATACGGCTCCCCCAGATAGACCTCATGGGGGTGCCGTTCAGGAAGGAGGTCTAAAAGCAGCTCCGTCCCCCGCTCCCGCTCCCCGGCGCGCAGGAGGGCCATGGCCAGCCAACAGGCAGCGTGGGTGTACTGCCCGCCGTTCTCCCGCAGGCCGGGCGGGTAGGCGCGGATATAACCGAGATCGCTCTCCCCCCGGAAGGGCGGGTCCAGCAGTTTGATGAGACGGTGCGCCCGGTCGTGGAGCCGGTCATCCGCCGCCAACACCGCCCGGTGGGAACGGTCCGGGTCGGGGCCTCCCGCCAGGACGGAGAAGGACTGGGAGAGGGAGTCCATGGCGCACTCCCGGTTTTCGTGGCTCCCCACCAGTCTGCCCTCGTCGTCGTAGCCCCGGAAATACCACTCCCCGTCCCAGGCTCTGTCCGCCGACCGGCAC
>JAJQHP010000037.1 GCA_021199695.1 Clostridiales bacterium | reverse complement strand
TCTCCAGGCCGCCCTGGCCGTCCCGGCAAAGCCGCCCGCCGCCCCCGCCAAAAAGCCCGGGCAGCAGCCCGCCCAGAAGGGCCAGCAGTCTCCGGCGCAGAAGCCCCAGCAGGCTCCCGCCCAGAAGCCGCAGGAGCGGGGCGGGAATGTCAAGGCCCAGGAGGCGGCAAAGCCCAACGCCCAGGCCCCTGCCCAGAAGCAGCAGGCCCCTCAGAACAAGCCCAACGCCCAGCAGCAGTCCTCCGCCGCTCCCGTCAGCCGGGTGCCCCAGAAGAAGGTGGTCAACACCCGCAAGAGCGCCGACGTCAACCTGGACCGGTATGACGCCCGCCTGGACGAGCTGGCCCCGGACCGGGCCGACAAGATGGCCCAGGGCAAGCAGAAGCTCAAGAGCAACCGCAGCCAGCAGAAGCGCAAGGGCGCCCAGGGCCAGAAGCGCCGCCAGGAGGAGCAGCGGCAGCAAATGCGCCGCCTCCAGCAGGAGATCGCCCGGAAAGCGCCTACCAAGGTGCAGATCCCGGACGAGATCTCCGTGGGCGAGCTGGCCAGCCGGATGAAAAAGACCGGCGCCTCCGTGGTCAAGGAGCTGATGAAGATGGGGGTCATGGCCTCTCTCAGCGAGGTCATCGACTTCGACACCGCCGCCTTGGTGGCCGAGGAGATGGGCTGCAAGGTGGAGCATGAGGTGGTCGTCACCATCGAGGAGAAGCTCATCGACACCGCCGAGGACAGGGAGGAGGATCTGGTCTCCCGTCCCCCGGTCATCGTGGTCATGGGCCACGTGGACCACGGCAAGACCTCTCTGCTGGACTATATCCGCTCCACCAACGTCACCGCCGGAGAGGCGGGCGGCATCACCCAGGCCATCGGCGCGTATCAGGTGGAGGTCAGCGGCGGCCGGACGGTCACCTTCCTGGACACCCCCGGCCACGAGGCGTTTACCGCCATGCGGGCCAGAGGCGCGATGGTCACTGACATCGCTATCCTGGTGGTGGCTGCCGACGACGGCATCATGCCCCAGACGATCGAGGCCATCAACCA
This sequence comes from Clostridiales bacterium, assembly GCA_021199695.1. Lineage (GTDB taxonomy): Bacteria > Bacillota > Clostridia > Oscillospirales > Oscillospiraceae > Onthomonas. Next base: position 4,291 of record JAJQHP010000037.1, on the reverse strand, counting down.
CGCCAAGGCCGCCAACATCCCCATCGTGGTGGCCATCAACAAGATGGACCTGCCCAACGCCAACCCGGAGGCCATCAAGCAGCAGCTGACCCAGTACGGCCTGCTCAGCGAGGAGTGGGGCGGCGACACCATCATCTGTCCCATCTCCGCCAAGACCGGAGAGGGGATCGACGACCTGCTGGAGAACGTCCTGCTGGTGGCCGAGATGCGGGAGCTGAAGGCCAACCCCAACCGGGCTGCCCGGGGCGCTGTGGTGGAGGCCCGTCTGGACAAGGGCCGCGGCCCGGTGGCCACTCTGCTGGTGCAGAACGGCACCCTGAAGCAGGGCGACATCATCATTGCCGGCACCGCCGTGGGCCGTATCCGTGCCATGACCGATTACCGCGGCCGTCCCGTCAAAAAGGCCGGCCCCTCCGTGCCGGTGGAGATCACCGGTATGGCGGAGGTCCCCGGCGCAGGGGACGACTTCTATGCCGTGGCGGACGAGCGGATGGCCCGTGAGCTGGCCGAGCAGCGGAAGCAGGAGAAGAAGGAAGCACTGGCCGCCCCCGCCGCCAAGAAGGTCAGCCTGGACGACCTGTTCGACCAGATTCAGGTGGGCGATGTGAAGGAGCTGAAGATCATCGTCAAGGCCGACGTTCAGGGCTCTGCCGAGGCGGTGTGCCAGAACCTGATGAAGCTGTCCAACGACGAGGTGCGGGTGAACGTCATCCACTCCGGCGTGGGCGCCATCAACGAGAGCGACGTCATGCTGGCCTCCACCTCCAACGCCATTATCGTGGGCTTCTCCGTCCGGCCGGACAACGTGGCCCGCACCATGATCGAGCGGGACAAGGTGGACGTCCGGCTGTACCGGGTCATCTACGACTGCATCGAGGAGATCGAGGCGGCCATGAAGGGCATGCTGGCCCCCAAGTACCGCGAGGTGGAGCTGGGCCGGGTAGAGGTCCGGGAGGTCTACAAGATCACCGGAGCCGGTATCATCGCAGGCTGCTACGTCAAGGAGGGCAAGGTGGTCCGCAACGCCCAGATCCGTCTGGTGCGGGACGGCATCGTCATCCACGAGGGGGCCATCGCCTCTCTCCGCCGGTTCAAGGACGACGTGAAGGAGGTCGCCACCAGCTTTGAGTGCGGCATCGGCCTGGAGAAGTTCAGCGACATCAAGGTGGGAGACATCTTCGAGGTCTACCAGGTGGAGGAGGTCGCCCAGTAATTGGGACTCCGCCGCCCACACATAAAACCGACCCGCCGGGCGCAGAATGCAGAATAAATCCGTTCTGCGTTTTGCGCCCTGCGTTTTTCCAAAGGAGGCACCTATGCCAAGCTATCGAATCAACCGCATCAATGAGGACATTCAGCGGGAGCTGTCCGCCCTGCTGCGGACGGTGAAGGACCCGAGAGTGGGGGGGCATATGCTCTCCGTCGTCCGGGTGGACACCGCCGCCGATTTGAGCGTCAGCAAAATTTATATCAGCGCCCTGGACTGCGCCGACGAGAAGGAGCTGCGGAAGGGGCTGAAATCCACTGCCGGCTACCTCCGCCGGGAGCTGAGCCGGACCATGAACCTGCGCCACACCCCGGAGCTGCAATTCATCGTGGACCACTCCATCGACGAGGGGGCCCACATTCTCCACATCATGGACGACCTGGAGGCCAAAGAGCATGAGGGAGTGTGAGGCCGCCCGGTGGCTCATGGAGCGGGACCGGTTCCTCATCCTGACCCATGTGCGCCCGGACGGGGACACCCTGGGCTGCGCCGCCGCCCTGTGCGCCGCTCTGGTCAAACGGGGAAAAACCGCCTGGGTGGCCCCCAACCCCGGGGTCACGGACACCTATCTGGGGGACATTCAGCCCTATTTCGCCCCGGCGGGCTATGAGCCGGAGCATATCGTGGCGGTGGACATCGCCACGGAGGGGCTGTTCCCCGCAGACTTTGCAGCGTACCGGGGCAAAACGGAGCTGTGCATCGACCACCACCCCTCCAACTCCGGCTACGCCCGGCACACCTGTCTGGACGCCTCTGCCGCCGCCTGTGGGGAGATCATCTACCGCATCTGCCGGGAGGGGCTGGAGGTCATGGACGCGGAGATCGCCCGGGCCATCTATCTGGCTGTCTCCACCGACACGGGCTGCTTTGTCTACAGCAACACCACCCCCACCACCCACCGCATCGCCGCCCAGGTGATGGAGTACGGGGACTTCTTCCGGGAGATCAACCGGCGGTGCTTCCAGACGAAAAGCCGGAAACGGCTGGAGCTGGAGAGCCGTCTGCTCCAGAGTGCCCGCTACTACGAGGAGGGCCGGGTGGTCATCGGGGGTGTCTCCCTGGAGGACATGGCCCAGGTAGGGGCCTCGGAGGCGGACAGCGAGGAGCTGTCCGCCCTGCTCCGCCAGGTGGAGGGAGTCCGGGCCGCCGCCACCCTCCGGGAGCTGGCCCCCGGCCAGTGGAAGCTGAGCCTGCGGACGGATGCGGACTATCTCAACGACACCGACACCTGCGCCCTGCTGGGGGGCGGCGGTCACGCCGCCGCCTCGGGAGCCACCGTCTCCGGCATCGACCGGGCGGGGATGGAGCGCCGGGTGCTGGAGGCCATCTGTACCGTTTTAAATGGTCGGTGAGACATGAACGGTATCATCATCATTGACAAGCCCATGGACTGGACCAGCATGGATGTATGCGCCAAACTCCGCCATCTGCTGGGGGAGCGCCGGGTGGGCCACGCCGGGACCCTGGACCCCATGGCCACCGGAGTGCTCCCCGTCTTTGTGGGCCGGGCCACCCGGGCGGTGGAGTTTGCCGAGAGCGGAGAGAAGGAGTACCTTGCCACCCTCCGCCTGGGCCTCGTCACCGACACCCAGGACACCACCGGACAGATTCTGGAGCAGCGCCCCGTCGCCTGTGACCGGGGGCAGATCGAGGCGGTATTGGGCCGGTTCCGGGGAGAAATTCAGCAGATCCCGCCCATGTACTCCGCCCTCAAGGTGGACGGGCAGAAGCTCTATCAGCTGGCCCGGAAGGGACGGACGGTGGAGCGGAAGCCCCGGACGATCACCATTTACGCCCTGGAGCTGGGGGAGCAGCTGGGGCCGGAGGAATACGCCCTCCGCGTCCGCTGCTCCAAGGGGACCTACATCCGCACCCTCTGCCACGACATCGGCGCGGCCCTGGGCTGCGGCGGCTGTATGTCCGCCCTCCGGCGGACGGAGGCGGCGGGCTTTACGCTTAGTCAGGCGGTCTCTCTGGAGACGGTGGCCCAGGCGGTCCGGGAGGGCCGGGGAGAGGCGCTGCTGCTCCCCACAGACCGGTATTTTGAACGCTACCCCGCCGTCTCTGTCCGGGGGGAGGCGGAGCGCCGCTGCCGCAACGGAAACCCCTTCCGCCGGTCGGGGCCGGAGGGCCTTTACCGGGTCTACGGCGAGAGCGGGGAGTTCCTCATGCTGGGGGAGCTGTCCCAGGGGCAGATGAAAACCAGAAAGAGCTTTTTCGCCCCGCCGGGAGAGACTTCTCCTTCAAACAGATAAAACGAGGTCAAACACCATGCCAACGACAAGACGAGTCATCGCCCTGGGCTTTTTCGACGGAGTACATCAGGCCCACGGCGTCCTGCTGGACCGGGCCAGACAGCGGGCGGCGGAGCTGGACGCCGTGCCCTGCGCCTTTACCTTTGACCAGCACCCCTCCGCCCTGCTCACGGGACACCCGGAGCCGCTGCTGAACACCCTGGAGGACCGGGAGTGGCTCATGAGCCGGTATCACGGCATCCATGAGGTGCTGCTGGCCCCCTTCCGGGAGATGATGGGGATGGACTGGCGGGATTTTATCACCGACTATCTGGTGAAGGAGCACGGGGCCGTCCATGTGGTGGCGGGCCACGACTTCCGGTTTGGCTACCGGGGGGAGGGCACCCCGGAGCGGCTCCAGGCGGTGTGCCGCCAGCTTGGGGTAGGCTGCGACATCATCGGCCGCATCGAGCGCAACGGCGTCCGTATCTCCTCCACCCACATCCGCGATCTCATCCGGCGGGGGGAGATGGAGGAGGCCGACGCCTTTCTGGGCCATCCCCATATTCTCAGCCAGCGGGTGGCCCCGGGGAAGCACCTGGGCCACACCCTGGGCTTTCCCACCGTCAACCTGTCCATTCCCCCGGAGGTCATCGTCCCTGCCTACGGGGTGTACACTGCCCGGGTGGCGCTGGAGGACGGGACAAAGGCCGTCGCCGTGACCAACGTGGGGGTCCGCCCCACGGTGGAGGAGCACGGCAGGGTCAATGTGGAGGGCTATATCCTGGAC
>JAJQHP010000217.1 GCA_021199695.1 Clostridiales bacterium | reverse complement strand
TCAAAGTTCAAAAATCGTACTCAGCGTGGCAAAAAGGATTTTTGACACGCTGAGCGGAGTCCGGCAAAAGCCGGGCCCCGCTCCTATGCGTTTACCGCTCTGTTATTCTGTTACAGGGTCCCCCACACGTGTTGAAGGAAAGCGGTCCTGGTCTGTGCCTGACGGCTCTTGCTGATCGGTATGGAGGAATGGTCGGACATCACGATGCACCCCGTACTCAGCTGGGCGATCCGCTTCATGTTGACCAGAAAGCTCTTGTGGCACTGGACAAAAAAGGAGGGCAATCTCTCCGCAAGGCTGGACAGCTTTTCATAGACAAGATACTCTCCGCAGTCCGTGTGAATGGCGACCGCGTGGTTTTTGCTCTCCAGATAGAGAATCTGCTCTGCAAGAATATTGCATTCTTTTCCCCGGGCTGCGAATGTAAAAAAACTTTCCACGGCGCATCTCTCCGCGATCTTGTCCAGGTACTGGCTGAGGATGCTCTCGCTGACGGGTTTTGTCATGTACCCCGCCAAATTCGCATCCGTCAGGAAAACGAGCTGCGCATAACGGTCGCTGTACCCAGTCATGTAGATCACCGGGAGGTCCGGCGCGATCCGGTAAAGCTTCCGCGCAAAGTACAATCCGTTCTCTTTCCCCTGAAAATCAATGTCCATCAGCACAGCGTCAGGGCTTGTCTGCCCACAGGACACGTCGGCGCACAAAAGATCCGGCTGGCTGTAGAGCAGGATCGTGTCCACCCGCTCGTCCCTCTGCAGCATAGCCTTTATTTCCGGCAAAAACGCCTGATTATCGTCACACACCGCAATGCTCAGCATCCTGTCATCGCCCCTCCCGCTCTCTATATCGTCTATTATACCGATTTCGTCCGTTTTCGTCAATCCGTTCCACAGTGTTGCCGCACAGGATTCCTGCGTTTTTTGTGTCTTGTTTGCGACAGGCGGAGCTGGTATAATATGGGTATCCGCCAATGCGGCTCATCCCGTCGGCGGGGCGATGATGATATGGAGGGGGAATACCCATGAAAAAGTGCAGGATCAGGGTCATGCGTGTGGCGTCCTATCCGGATCTGATGGCTGCCTACGAAAATCCCATGGAGCATCCCTGCGACATGAGAGAGGGACAGACCTTTATCGCAAACGGCTGGCAAAAGCCGGAGGGCTTCTGTGACAGCGCGTGGGAGAGCCTCTCCCCTTTTGTCATGACCCTGGCCTATGGCGGCGAGGACATTTACAGCGGATGGATGAAGGACAAAAAATCCGCCATGATCTCCTGCAACGACGGCTTCCGGCCGGTCAGCTTTCTGATCGAAGCGCTGGATGAGGACGTGTGAATATGGCAGAGCGGGAAATATTGCAATTCAGGCCGGGGAGCGAGCGGTATCTGCCCGCTCCCCCCTCCCGCTGTGCCGGGGCGCTGGATTGACAGAACAGCGCTGTAAAAATACCAGGCCGGACTTCGTTTGAGGTTCCGCCTGGTATTTTTCGTTGATTTGTCGCTGTCTTTATCCGTCATGTACGCCGTTTCCCGGTCCCTGCCGAATCTCCGGGGCAGACGCTCACCCATTCTCCCTGTCCGCCAGAGCCTCACGAAAGATGGCATCGTAATCCGGGGCCGCTTTTCGCAGGATAATGGGCTTATAGTCCCGGTCCACAAAGCAGTGGCTGCTGGTGCCGGTGCAGCGCAGCTCGCCGGTGGCGTCGTTGTATACCCGATAGCTGACGGTGAAGCGGACGCTGTTGTAAAAGTCCAGCCGGGACTCGATGCGCACCCGCTCCTTGAACCGGGTCATGGTCTTGTACTCCGCCGTCACCCCGATCACCGGGATGATGATGCCCCGGGCCTCCATGGCGTCGTAGGGAATCCCCATTTGCTCCAGCCAGTCGATCCGGGCCTCCTCGAACCAGCGGATATAGTTGGAGTGGTGGACTACCGCCATCTGGTCTGTCTCGTAGTATTTTGCATCGTGAAAATAGGGTTTTGTCTCCATGAGATACCTCTCCTGTCTGCTTTACCGCTTTCCGGTACGACTTACCGGCACGGCCCTGAACGCCTCGCCGGTGACCTGCGCCTGGACGCCGCCCGCCGTCAGGTCGAGGAGCTGTGCGGGGAACGCCCCCGCCTGTCCCTCCGGGAGCAGCGCCTTTACCGTCACCTCCGCGCCGTACTCCGTGTCCAGCACGACTCCCTGGCGGCTCTCCACCTCCAGCTGCACCCGGTTGAGCCACCGGTATCCGCAGGGGATGGAAAATTCCACCCACCGGCGCACAGCGGAGATTCCGGCGGCGTCCAACGCGTCCTTGGCGGAGCGGGTATAAGCCCGGAGCAGTCCCCCGGCCCCCAGCAGCACGCCGCCGAAGTACCGGGTCACCACGCACACGGCGTCGGTGACGCCTTCCTTTTGCAGCACCCCCAGCATAGGCTGTCCCGCCGTGCCCTGAGGATCCCCGTCGTCGGAGTAGCGGACGATGCCGCCCTCTCGGATGACATAACACCAGCAATTATGTCGCGCATCGTGGTACTGCTTCTTCATCTGCTGGACAAAGGCCCGGGCCTGCTCCTCATCGGTCACGCGGGCCAGGTGGCCCAGGAACCGGGAGCGCTTTTCGGTGAACTCCGTCTCCCCCCGCCCGGTGGGGATATAGTATTCCTCCACGGTCACGCCTCCCAGTCCTCGGTCTTGGGGGGAAGGGGCGGCCAGACATAGTCCCGCACCTGCCCCAGCACCCGGGGGTTGCACCGGGCGGTGACCCGGATGGTGTCGGCGTATTCCACGCTGTCCACGGCGGCCTCCCGATAGAGCAGATCGAGGACGCCCCCTTTGTCGTAGGGCAGCCGGAGCTCCACCGACCGTATCCCGCTGTCCAGGCGCTTTCCGATGGCGGCGAGCAGTTCGTCCAGGCCCTCCCCCGTCCGGGCGGAGATGCAGACGATGTTCTCCCCGTGGGGCAAAATCTCCTCCGGGCACAGGTCGCACTTGTTGAACACGTCCAGCCGGGGGGTCTGCTCCGCTCCCAGCTCCCGGACGAGGGATTCCACCACCTCTGCCTGGTCCCGCCAGTCCTCCCGGGAGGCGTCGATGACGTGGAGCAGCAGGTCGGCGTAGGTCAGCTCCTCCAGCGTGGCCTGAAACGCCTCCACCAGCGTATGGGGCAGCTTGTGGATAAAGCCCACCGTGTCCGAGAGCAGCACCGTCAGGGTGTCGGAGATCTCCAGGGTCCGGGTGGTGGTGTCCAGGGTGTCGAACAGCCGGTCGTTGGCGGGGATGCCCGCGTCGGTCAGGGCGTTTAACAGGGTGGATTTCCCCGCATTGGTGTAGCCCACGATGGCCACCACCGGCACCTCGTTCTTCTCCCGCCGCTCCCGCTGGACGGCCCGCACCCGGCGGACCTCCTTTAAGTCCTCCTCCAGCCGGGTGATCTTCCGGCGGATGTGCCGCCGGTCGGTCTCCAGCTGGGTCTCGCCGGGGCCCCGGGTGCCGATGGGGGATTTCCCGCCGGAGGCGGTCTGCCGGACCAGGTGGCCCCACATACCCGTCAGCCGGGGGAGGATATACTTATACTGGGCCAGCTCCACCTGGAGCCGCCCCTCCTTCGTTCTGGCCCGCTTGGCAAAGATGTCCAGAATCAGCCCCGCCCGGTCCATGACCTGCACCCCCACCAGCTCGGTGAGCACCCGGACCTGGGTGGGGGAGAGGGCGTTGTCAAAGATGACCAGGTCGGCCTCCAGGGTCTGTACCAGCTCTTTCAGCTCCAGAGCCTTGCCCTCTCCCAGAAAGCTCCCGGGGTCGGGGGTCTCCCGGTTTTGGAGCATGGTGCCCACGCAGGTTCCCCCCGCTGTCTCCAGCAGGGCCTCCAGCTCCGCCATGCTCTCCTCCGTGACCGTCTCGCCCACGCTCTGCCGGGTGGCGTTCAACCCCACCAGAATGGCCCGGTTGATCTCGCCCTCTTTGATGCCGTCAAATTCCGTCATGGGTCCCTCCGTGTGTCGTCTCTCTCATCCCCACAGCAGCGGGGGATTCCGCGCTTCACTTCGCCTCGTAGGCCTCTACGATCTGGCCGATATAGATGTCGTGAAAATCCCGCTCCGGGTAGCACCGCTCCACCACCGTCTCATCCAGGATACAGTCCGGGTCCATCCGCTGGCAGAACTGCTTTTTTACCACCAGCACCAGCTCTGCCTGGGCCACATAGGGGACGCCGTTCTCGGTGAAGGCGGGGGTCAGGCCGGTGGCCGCCCACTTGTCCCCGTCCCGCCCGGAGTGGCTGCCGCAGTACCCCAGGGCCTTCCGGTAGTCCTCCGGCAGGAAAGAGAGGGTGAAGAACCCCTCCCGGTCGAGAAATTCGTGGGTGTACCGCTGGGGCCGGATATAGGCGGTGGCCGCCGGGGCGCCCCACAGCACCCCCAGACCGCCCCAGCTGGCGGTCATGGTGTTGCAGCGCTCCCGGTTGCCAGCGGTGACCAGCATCCACTGCTTTCCGATGGCTTGGAATACATTTTGGTTCAGCTGCTCTACGTCGATTTTCTGTAACATGGCGATGACCTCCTGAAAAATGAGTCTCTATCATTATAGCACGGATGGGGCCGGATGTAACCGGTTGAAAAATAGGGCGGGGAGATTTTTGGAAAACGTCGGCCGTCTCCTTAAAAAAGGCGGCGCCTCGGCTCCCTCCCTGAGGGAGCTGTCAGCGAAGCTGACTGAGGGAGAGCAGCAGGCACCATCATAGATCTCCAACGCTGCGGCGAATTCGCAAAAAAGCCAAACAAAAACCCGCACCGGAATCCGATGCGGGTTATCGTCCAGCTTACTTGAGACCAAACTTCTTGTTGAAGCGGCTCACGCGACCGCCAGTATCCACCATTTTCTGCTTTCCAGTGAAAAAGGGGTGACACTTGGCGCAAACTTCCACACGGATGTCCTTCTTGGTGGAGCCGGTAGGATAGACCGCACCACAAGCGCAACGGATGGTGGTCTGCTGATAATCAGGATGAATTCCTGCCTTCATGATGTTCACCTCTTTCGATGTCTAACATTATACATAGATGAGAATTGTGTTTTTCTCACAGAGCAGAAATTATGATACCATACTCCCCCGGAAATTGCAACTCTTTTTCCCGCTTTTTTCAAAATTTTCTGTGTCGGTCACAGCTCCCACCCCCGGTTCAGGCGGAAGTACCACAGTATCTTCCGCACCACCGGACGGCCCAGGATCTGCTCCAGCGCCCAGGCGTAGCCCTCCAGCTGACCCCGGTAGCCCTCGCTGTGGGTCTGCAGCTCAGACGGGCGCACATGGTCGGTCTTGAAGTCCACCACCGTCAGACCCTCCGGTCCGGTGAAGCAGCAGTCCACCACACCCTGGAG
>JAJQHP010000186.1 GCA_021199695.1 Clostridiales bacterium | reverse complement strand
CCGGGACCACTGGAAAGAAGGATTCTATGTATCAGATGGAGACTCTCCCCAACGGCGTCACCGTCCTCACAGAGCCGTTGACCTCTGTCCGCTCCGCCGCCCTGGGCATCTGGGTGGCCACCGGCTCCCGGGACGAGCAGGCGAGCCAGTCCGGGGCCGCCCACTTTATCGAGCATATGCTGTTCAAGGGAACGAGCACCCACACCGCCGCCCAGATGGCCGCCCGGATGGACGCCATCGGCGGACAGATCAACGCCTTCACCACCAAGGAGTGCACCTGCTTCTACGTCCACGCCCTGGACAGCCATCTGATGGAGGGGCTGGACATCCTGACCTCCATGTTCTTCGACGCCAAATTCGCCCAGGAGGACGTGGAGACGGAGCGGGGCGTGGTGCTGGAGGAGATTGGGATGTACCGGGACGACCCCGGGGACGTGTGCAGCGAGCGGCTCAACGCCGCCATCTTCCGGGGCACCCCTCTGGCCCGGCCCATCCTGGGACGGAAGGCCACCCTGGACAGGATGACCGGGGACTGGCTGCGGGCGTACAAGGAGAGCCACTATCTGCCCGACCGGGTGATCGTGGCCCTGTCCGGCTCCTACAGCGATGAGGTGGTAGAGGAAATCCGCCGCCGGTTCTCTCAGATGGCCCCCGGCACATCCCCACGCCGGAGGCCGGGCCGCTACCGCCAGGCGATCACCCTCAAGCGCAAGGCCACGGAGCAGAACCAGCTCATTCTGGCATTCCCCTCCATCGAGAACGCCGACCAGAAGCGATACGGGCTGCAGCTGCTCAGCTCCATCCTCGGCGGCGGGATGTCCTCCCGGCTGTTCCAGACCGTCCGGGAGAAACAGGGACTGTGCTACAACATCTACACCTACGGCTCCAGCTACGAGGACACGGGCATCTTCTGCATCGGCACCGCCCAGAGCCGGGACACGGAGGAACAGGCCATCGTCAGCATCCGCAACGTGGTGGACGACTTTCTCCGGCACGGCGTCTCTCAGGAGGAGCTGGACCGGGCCCGGGAGCTGGCCAAGGCCAACGTCATTATGGCCCTGGAGTCCACCACCGCCCACATGAACCACCTGGCCCGCTCCTTCCTCCATGATGGCCGGGTGATGAGCCCGGAGGAGATCATCGACGCCTACGACGCCGTGACCCGGGAGGAGGTCCACGACCTGGCGGTCCAAACCTTCCGCTGGGAGGAGGCCTCCCTGTCCGTGGTGGGCCGGACGGCGGAGGAGGAGCAGTACCGGCGATTGCTGGGGCAATAAAAATAACAGTGCCAGACATCTGCAAGAGACGGATGTCTGGCACTGTTTTAGACAGAGCATTGTACTTATTTTCCCCGCAGCTCGATGATCTGATCCCGCAGGGCGGCGGCCAGCTCGAACTCCAGCCGGGAGGCGGCCTCCTTCATCTGGGCCTCCAGCTTTTGGGCCTCCTCCTCCCGCTCCTCCGGGGAGAGCTTCCGCTTCCGGCGCTCCTGTTTGGCGGCCTCGTCCACCGCCTTGGACAGCTCCAGCATCTCCCGGACGGACTTGACCACCGTTTTGGGGACGATGCCGTGCTCCCGGTTGAACCGGTCCTGGATCTCCCGGCGGCGGGCCGTCTCGAACATGGCCCGGTCCATGGAGGGGGTGATCTCGTCGGCGTAGAGGATGACCTTGCCCCCGGCGTTCCGGGCGGCCCGGCCGATGGTCTGCACCAGGGCGGTCTCGCTGCGGAGAAAGCCCTCCTTGTCCGCGTCCAGAATGGCCACCAGGGAGACCTCCGGCATATCCAGCCCCTCCCGGAGCAGATTGATGCCCACCAGCACGTCCGTCTTGCCCAGACGCAGGTCCCGGATGATCTCGGTACGCTCGATGGTCTTGACGTTGTGGTGCATATACTGCACCTTGATGCCGGACTTTTTCAGATAGGCGGTGAGATCCTCCGCCATCTTGATGGTGAGCGTTGTGACCAGCACCCGCTCGTTGCGCTGGGTGCGGAGGTTGATCTCTCCCACCAGGTCGTCGATTTGTCCCTGGATGGGCCGGACCTCCACCTCCGGGTCCAGCAGGCCGGTGGGCCGGATGACCTGCTCCACGATCTGGCCGGAGCGGCTGCGCTCGTACTCGCCGGGGGTGGCGGAGACGTAGATGACCTGGTTGAGCCGCTGCTCAAACTCCTCGAATTTCAGGGGCCGGTTGTCAAAGGCACAGGGCAGGCGGAAGCCGTAGTCCACCAGACTGGTCTTTCTCGCCCGGTCGCCGTTGTACATGGCCCGGACCTGGGGGAGAGTGACGTGGCTCTCGTCCACAAAGAGGAGAAAGTCTTTGGGAAAATAGTCCAGCAGGGTCATGGGGGGAGAGCCCGCCGGGCGGCCGGAGATCACCCGGGAGTAGTTCTCAATGCCGTTGCAGTAGCCCAGCTCCCGCATCATCTCCATGTCGTACTCCGTGCGCTGCTGGATGCGCTGAGCTTCCACCGCCTTATCCTGGCTCTTGAAGTATTCCACCCGCTGCTCCAGCTCCGTCTGAATCTCCCCGATGGCCCGGTCCATCTTCTCCTTAGTGGTGACGTAGTGGCTGGCGGGGTAGATGGCCACATGGTTCAGGATGCGGGTGGGCGTTCCCGTGACCGCCTGAATTTCGGAGATGCGGTCTACCTCGTCCCCCCAGAATTCTATCCGGATTGCCTTGTCCTTGGAGTAGACGGGGAAAATGTCGATGGTGTCCCCCCGGACCCGGAAGGTGTTGCGCTCAAAGGCGATATCGTTTCGCTCATAGCGAATCTCCACCAGCTTGCGGATCAGGTCCTCCCGGCGCTTCTCCATGCCGGTGCGGAGGGAGATGACCATGTTTTTATAGTCGATGGGGTCGCCCAGACCGTAGATGCAGGAGACGGAGGCCACCACGATCACGTCCCGGCGCTCAAACAGGGCGGCGGTGGCGCTGTGGCGCAGACGCTCGATCTCCTCGTTGATGGCGGCGTCCTTCTCGATAAAGGTGTCCGTGTGGGGGATATAGGCCTCCGGCTGGTAGTAGTCGTAGTAGGAGACGAAATACTCCACGGCGTTGTTCGGAAAGAACTCCTTGAACTCGCTGCTCAGCTGGGCGGCCAGCGTCTTGTTGTGGGCCAGCACCAGGGTGGGCCGCTGGACAGCCTCGATGACCTTTGCCATGGTGTAGGTTTTGCCGGAGCCGGTGACGCCCATCAGGGTCTGCTCGTTCAGCCCCAGCTCCACCCCCTGGGAAAGGGACTGGATAGCCTGGGGCTGATCGCCGCTGGGGGTGTATTCACTTACCACCTGAAAATTGGGCATGAGAGCATCTCCCGGAAGAACAATATATTTGCGTCAGTGCCACATCTCCATCAGCCCGGACTGGAGCATGGAGACATAGTCCCCGTCGGCAAAGATCAGACGATCGGAGAGCCGGACCCCCAGCAGTCCCAGGGCCTGTTGGAGACGGGATGTGGCCTGCCGGTCCGCCATGGAGGGGGCGGCCACGCCGCTGACATGACAGTGGGCCAGAAAGACCTGCCAGGCGTTGCGGCTGATGGCGGTGCGCACCACCTTCCGGCTGTCCAGGAGGACGGCGTCTACCGCCCCCTGAGAGATCAGGTCACAGGCCAGCAGCTTTGACTTGGCGTCGGTGGAGATCATGTACGCCTTCTCCACCCGGGCGCCCACGAAGCAGCTGCGAAAGATCTCTGCGGCGTCGGCGGCGTTGCGGATGACGGTGGCGGAGGAGATGGCCTCCGCCTGCTGATACCGGGCGGCCACCTCGGGAAACAGCCGGAGCAGGGCGGCGGTGTGACTGCTGATGCCTGCGATCTGCTTCAGTTCCTCCGGGTCGGCGTCCAGCACCTCCCGGAGACTGCCAAAGCGGTTGATGAGCCGGTGGGCCAGAGGGTTTACATCCCCCTGGGGGATGGCGTAAAACAGGATCAGCTCCAGCAGCTGGTGATCCTCCATCTGCTCTCCGCCGTATTTGAGAAAGCGCTCCTTCGTCCGCTGCCGGTGTCCTGCGTGGATGCTCACCGGGCGGGAGGGCCTTTCGTTCGAATTATCTTGCGCCATACTGTTCCAGATATGCCTCCATCCGGGCGCGCCTGTCGTCGTCAATGTAGACAACGCCATCGATGGGTGTCTGATAGAGGAAGTCGATGATCTCCCGGACGGTGACGATGGGGTAGACCTGGATGCCGTAATCCTGCCGCAGCTCATCCAGGGTGGAGCAGTCCCGGGTGCCCCGCTCCATCCGGTCCACCGAGACGAACAGCGCCCTGATGTCCACGTGGGCGACGTGATCAAAGAGGGCGATGGACTCCCGGACGGCGGTGCCGGCGGTGACTACGTCCTCAATGATGGCAATACGGTCCCCATCCTGGGGCTTGTAGCCCACCATGGAGCCGCCCTCTCCGTGGTCCTTGGCCTCCTTCCGGTTGAAGCAGTAGGGCAGATCCCGGTCATAGCTTCGATAGAGGGAGGAGGCGGCGGCTACCGCCAATGGGATGCCCTTGTAGGCGGGGCCGAACAGGGCGTCGATGCCATCGGGCATATGCTCCTGGATGCAGGCGGCGTAGTAGTCTCCCAGCTGGGCGGCCTGGGCGCCGGTGCGGTAATTCCCGGTGTTGACAAAATAGGGGGTCTTTCGACCGCTCTTGGTGGTGAAATCCCCAAAAGTCAGCACGCCGGAGCGCACCATAAAGGTGATAAACGCTTCCTTGTAGGTCATGGTGTCCCTCCAAACCCTGCGGCGGGGCCGCAGCCTTTTTCAGAGGAATTATATCATTTGACAGGGGGAAAGACAAGGCGGATGGGGGAAATTCACCCATTCTTCTCTTGACATCTCTCAAAAGCTGTCATATAGTGAGGCAATGGCGACCAGGTATGATGGGGAGGGGATTTTATGGCCAACACACAGCGGAGCACATTCTCCAGGGTGCTGCTCATTTTGTTCCGGGTGGTGTTTACCTTTTTCGCCGCCTACACCACCTGGTTTATTTTCAGCAATTCGCTGGAGATCGGCTCTGTGTCCTCCGCCCGGAGCGGCGAGGTGGCGGCGGCGATCAATCAGGTCCTCTCCGGCCTCGGCCTGCCCACCCTGACCGAGTCGGCGGTGCGCAAATGGGCCCATTTTGGAGAGTTCACGCTGCTGGGCTTCTGGTTCATGCTCTGCCTGCGTGTGTACACCCGGCACTATATCCGGCACATCAGCTGGCCTCTGCTCCTGGGACTGCTCATCGCCAATACGGACGAGTTCATTCAGCTCTATGTCTCCGGTCGCTCATCCAGCGTCACCGACGTGTGGATCGACTTCGGCGGCGTCTGCGCCGGAGTGGGCGTGGCAATGGTCATCCTGGTGCTCTGCGGCGGGTTTCTGTATCTG
>JAJQHP010000130.1 GCA_021199695.1 Clostridiales bacterium | reverse complement strand
CCAGAGTGATGGCCCAGTCCAGTGTCCTGATCTGCTTGAAGGGCCGCTCCGCCCCATAGCAGGACAGCACCCGTAGCCCCTCAGGCAGCGTCCGGTTGAGCAGGGCCGGGACCTCCTCCAGAGGCACCTGGCTCACTAGGTCGAACTCCAGAATCTCACACCGGCTGGAAAAGCCCAGGGACAGGGGCAGGGCGATGGAGACGTAGGCGTGGCGGTTATACCCCTCCGTCTGCCAGATCTCCAGCCCCGCCCGGAGGAAGGCCCGCTGAAACTGGGCCATGGTGTCCAGATGGGAGATATAGATGGCCCGTCCGGTCTTTTCATAGAGCAGCCGGTGGGCGTGCATTTTTGCCATAGGTCAGACCTCCCCTTCCGTTGCGTGGCGTTCTCTTGCGGAGATGGGATAGAGGGCGTCGCACTTCCGGTCACAGAGCAGCCGGTCCGCTCCGCAGCCGGTACACTGCTTCCGGCAGTCCGGCGTAATGACAGAGCGGTAGGCCTGCTGCCGCTCCCGCCAGAGATACTGGGGACGGACGCCCACCGAGATCATGGACCAGGGCAACAGCTCCTCATAGGGCCGCTCCCGGCAGGCGTAGAAGTCCGGGTCGACTCCCGCCTCCCGGAAGGCGTCCATCCAGCGCTCGAAGCTGAAATACTCGCTCCAGGCGTCCAGCCGTCCGCCCCTGCGCCAGACCGCCTCCAGGGCCTTGCCCAGCCGCCGGTCTCCCCGGGCCAGCACCGCCTCGATGTAGCTCAGATCCGGGTCGTGCCAGTTGTAGATAATGGACTTGTTGGTGATGCTCCGGCGCAGGAGGGCCACCCGGCGGCGGTACTCCTCCATGGAGATCTGTGCCTCCCACTGGAAGGGGGTAAAGGGCTTGGGGACAAAGAAGGCGGTGGAGACGGTGATGCGCACACCCCTGGCCCGGTTGCTGCCGTACTGCTTCCAGACCATGTAGACCTTCTGGGCCAGGTCAGCGATACCCACCACGTCCTCGTCCGTCTCGGTGGGCAGGCCCAGCATGAAGTACAGCTTTACCGCGTTGCCGCCTCCCTCAAAGACGGTGCGGCAGGAGCGGAGCAAGTCCTCCTCCCGGACGTTTTTGTTGATGGTGTCCCGGAGCCGCTGAGTGCCCGCCTCCGGGGCGAAGGTAAAGGAGCTTTTCCGGGCCTTTTGGAGCCGCTGCTCCAGGGCTGTGGAGAAGTTGTCCGCCCGGAGGGAGGGGACGGAGAGGTTGATGTTCCTCGGCTCGCAGTAGTCCAGCAGCCCGTCGCACAGCTCCGCCAGGGGCCGATAGTCGCTGGTGGAGAGGCTGGAGAGGGTCATCTCCTGATAGCCGGAATCCTTGCAGGAGGCGATCCCCTGCTCGATGAGCACCTCCGGGCTTTTGGGCCGGACAGGCCGATAGCAATACCCCGCCTGACAGAACCGGCAGCCCCGGATGCAGCCCCGGAATACCTCCAGCATCACCCGGTCATGGACGATCTCGGTGGAGGGGATGATGGTCTTGACGGGATAATAGGCGGTGTCCAGGTCCTGAACAATGCGCTTGGTAACCACGGCCGGAGCGCCCTCCTTCGGGGTGACAGAGGCCAGGGTCCCGTCCTCGTGATAGGTGATGTCGTAGAGGGAGGGGACGTAAAGGCCGGGGACCTGGGCCGCCCGGCGGAGAAATTCCGCTCGGCTCCAGCCGGTACGCCGCACCTCCCGATACAGCTCCAGCATCTCCACCGTCACGTCCTCCCCTTCTCCCAGGGAGAACAGGTCGATGAAGTCCGCCAGAGGCTCGCCGTTGTAGGCGCAGGTGCCTCCCGCCATGACGATGGGGTCGTCGTCTCCCCGCTCCCAGGTGTGCAGAGGTACTCCCGCCAGGTCCAGCATATTCAGCACGTTGGTGTAGGCCATCTCATATCCCAGAGAGAAGCCGATCATATCGAAGTCACGGATGGGGTCCCCGCTCTCCAGGGCCCACAGGGGGAGGCCGGCCTTGCGCATCTCCGCCTCCATATCCCCCCAGGGGGCGAAGCACCGCTCGCACCAGACCCCGTCCATCCCGTTCATGACGCCGTAGAGAATACGGACGCCCAGGTTGGACATTCCGATCTCATAGGTATCGGGAAAGCAAAAGGCAAAGCGGAGATCCACCTGAGACTTGTCTTTGATGACTGCGTTATATTCCCCGCCAGTATAGCGGGCGGGTTTTTGTACCCGTAACAGGATGCGCTCCAGACGTGCGTCCATAGCAGGGCCTCCCTTTTGACTGTTTGGATTATTTTACCCGAAGCGGCGAAAAAACGCAAGACCGGAGACGGGCCTTCTCGCCGCTGCGTAAGAATGAAATACCCGCCCCTGTTTTCAGGGGCGGGACAGAAAACGAAAGGCGGTCAGCTCTGGTGCAGCAGGCCGGACAGGGGCTTGTAGATGAGAAAGCACAGCCCCACATCGATCAGCCCCTTCACTAGGGTAAAGGGCACGTTGAAGATCAGCAGGCACTCAAACAGTCCGTCCACCCCGGGGAGAATCGCCTGATAGGCGCTGACGATGGTGTCCATGCCTCCAAACAGGGTGGCATAGAAGGGATAGACCAGAAAATAGTTCATGGGAAGGGAGGCCAGAGCCATACAGATCGCCCCGGCGAGAGAGCCGATAATGGCCCCCCGGCGGGTGTGGTCCTTCCAGTAGATCAGCCCCGCCACCAGGACGAACACCGCCCCCATGGTGACGTTGAACAGTTCTCCGATGCCGGCGGAGGAGGTGCCTTTGATGAGGATGTGGAGCAGATTTTTGAACACCTCGATGAGGGCGCCGTACACCGGCCCCAGGGCAAAGGAGCCCAGCAGGGCAGGCAGGTCGGAGACGTCCAGCTTGACAAAGGAGGGAATGAGCATGGGCAGCGAGATCTCCAGGAACATGAGCAGGAATGCTACGGCGGAGAGCATGGCGGTGACGGTGATGCAGCGGGTACGGGAGACAGTCTTGGATGCGTACATAAAAAAGACTCCTTTTCCCGGGATTGACCCCGGCAGAATACGAACGCCTGAGATATAGGTCTACAGGCGTGCTCTGCCGGAACTGCCCCGAAAAAGGAGTTCTGCCGCACACATCTTCTTCCATCCAGACTCTAGGCATTACCGCATCAATCGGTAATACCTTCACTGTCGGTATCGGATTCACACCGATTCAACCCCGAGCGCTTCGGCTCGTAGGCTCGCGGACCTGTCAGCTATGCTGCATCACCGCCGGTCGGGAATTTCACCCTGCCCTGAAGACGTCTATCCATTTGTTCAAGGCCATTATACGCTCCCTGTCGGAAAATGCAACCGGTTTTTCCGTTTTCCTCTTGCTATTTTCCCGAGCACACGGTATAATAAAACAAACGTTCTATCCGGAGGAATCCTATGTACCCCATTGAACAGTGCTGCTGCTTTACCGGCCACCGCACCAACCGGCTCCCCTGGCTGGCCGACCCGTCTGATCTGCGCACCCAGTCTCTGGCCGATGCCCTGTGGCGGCGCATCCAGGCCAGCTATGAGGCGGGCTACACCTGTTTCCTCTCCGGGATGGCCCTGGGGGTAGACCTGCTCTGCGCCGAGCTGGTGCTGCGGCTCCGGGCAGAAACCGACGGAGCGGTGGAGCTCATCCCCGTTATCCCCTATCCCGGCCAGGCCGACCGCTGGAGGCAAAGGGACCGCCACCGCTACCGGGAGGTCCTGCAGATATGCAGAGACAACCTGGTGGTGGTCTGCCCCGGCTACTCCAAGACCTGTTATTTCCTGCGCAACCGCTATCTCGTAGAGCACGCCGCCAAAATCATCGGCGTTTACGATGGCTCTCCCTCCGGAGGAACCCACCAGACGCTGGAATATGCCCGGCAGAGGGGGCTGGAAATGGAGCTGCTCATGCCGGAATGAGCTTCCGACATGAGCAGGCGGATCGGTCAATCAAACCTCGTCTCCCAGTGCTCCGCCCGGCTGGCCTCCCAGCAGAGGAGAAGCTGCTCCCGGGTGGTCCGCCGGGTGTCCAGGGGCGGCAGATCGCCCATAGGGAAGAAGCCCCGCTCCCGGGTCTCCAGATTGGGACGGAAGGGACCCATCTCCCCCACCGGCTCGCACAAAATCAGATGATTTGACAGGTTGAGAATGTACGGCGGCCAGTTGCGCAGGTTCCGGTCCTGCACCGCCACCAGACGGGTGGCCCGGCCCCGGATGCCTGTCTCCTCCCACAGTTCCTTTTCCGCATTGGCCCGGACGGTCTGATTTTCGTCACACCAGCCCCCGGGGAGGTTCCAGCCCTCGTCGTTCTCCTTCACCAGTAATACCCGGTCCCCCACAAACAGGGCCGAGCGGGTAGTCACCTTGGGGGTCTGATACCCCTCCTCCCCGCAGAACCGGCCGGAGATCCGCTCTACCGGCAGGTCGGGGTACTGTGCCAGGATTTCCCCGGAAATAGCCCGGATGCGCCCATAGCGCTCCAGGTCAAAGGGGTTTTGCGTATAGGCAATGCCGCACTGAGCCAGAGACTGAAGCTCCTTGGCCCAGGCCACCCAGTTCCGGTCGTTCAGCTCCTTGTGGGTCATGTTGTATTTTCTTCCCCTCTCCATACTCACGATATCTCCGTCTCATTCTCTGCATCCTCCGTCGCATCGAGCCAGGAGGCAAAATAGATACGCCCTCCCTCATCGCTTTCAGCATTGGTGAGCAGCAGCTCATAACCAGTGTAGGAGGCGGTGATCTGGAGAAGGCTCCCGTCCTCGTGGACCAGATACATGGTATCTTCCACCGGGTAATCCGAGCGGAGGCCGTAATAGCGCAGGGTCAGCTTCTCCCCGCCCAGGGCCTCCGCCTGGGCCTGGAGGTCCAGGGCGTCCAGCAGCTCTGCCATAGGCTGGAGCAGCTGCCCCTCGTCCAGGCTGGCAGTCACTGCGTTGTCCAGCCAGACGGTAACCTTTTCGTCCTCCTCCTGATAGTCGATCAGCCAGCTGCGAAGCGTACCGTCATCATCTTCTCCATACAGGAAGGCATACATCCCCACTACAGTTCCGTCGGCGGCAAAATCCAGCTGAAAGAGGTTGCTGACATACACGTCCTCCGGGAGCTTAAGCCTGTCCCTAAGCTCTTTCACCAGTGCGCTGCCGCCATCGGCATAGAGGTTGTCGTGGGACAGTGTGAAGGTAACGGTGTTGGCCGCCTCATACAGGCTCCAGCCCAGCCGGGTGGTAAAGTCCTGGGCGTACTGCCAGGTGCGATAGCCTGCAATGCCCAGTATGCCCGCCAGGGCGACGACCTCCGCCAGAAGGACGGCGACCCACTGGGTAGAGTATTTCCCGGCGAGCCATTTTCGTCCCCATCGAAAGAGCCTGGGCCACGCCCACAGCCACAGGACACAGGCCAGC
>JAJQHP010000076.1 GCA_021199695.1 Clostridiales bacterium | reverse complement strand
GGATGGACTCCATGGGGCCGGGGCGGTACAGGGCCACGATGGCGGTCAGGTCCTCGATGCTGGAGGCCTTCATCTGGACGCACACCCCGGTCATGCCGGCGGACTCCATCTGGAACACCCCCGCCGTGTGCCCCTCCTGGAGCATCCGGAAGGTCTCCGGGTCGTCCTCCGGGATGTTGTGGAGGTCGAAGTCCGGGTCCTTTTTCCGGATCATCCTCTGGGCGTCGTCCAGGATGGTCAGGTTGCGCAGGCCCAGAAAGTCCATTTTCAGCAGGCCCAGCTCCTCCAGGGTGGTCATGATATACTGAGTGACCACGCTCTCGTCGTTTTTCGCCAGGGGCACATACTCATACACCGGCTTCCGGGTGATGACCACTCCGGCGGCGTGCTTGGAGGCGTGGCGGGGCATCCCCTCGATCTTCCGGGAGGTGTCGATGAGCTGATGCACCTGGGGGTCGCTGTCGTACCGGTCCCGGAGGGGCTTGGACAGCTTCAGCGCGTCGTCCAGCGTCATGTGCAGACCGTTGGGAATCTGCTTGGCGATCTGGTCCACATCGCCGTAGCTCATGCCCATGACCCGGCCCACGTCCCGCACCACTCCCTTGGCCTGGAGGGTGCCGAAGGTGACGATCTGGGCCACATGGTCCTCCCCGTAGGTGCGCTTGACATAGTCGATGACCTCTTCTCTCCGGCGGTAGCAGAAGTCCATGTCGATGTCCGGCATGGTGACCCGCTCCGGGTTGAGGAACCGCTCGAAGTAGAGGTCGTACTTCATGGGGTCCACGTCGGTGATGCCCATACAGTAGGCCACCATGGACCCGGCGGCGCTGCCTCTCCCCGGTCCCACCGGGATCTCCTGGCTTTTGGCGTAGCCCACAAAGTCCGCCACGATGAGGAAGTAGTCCACAAACCCCATGGTGCGGATCATGTTCATCTCGTACTCCAACCGCTCCCGGTAGCCGGGAGGGTCGGTGGGATACCGCCGGGCGTAGCCCTCCCGGCACAGCTTTTCCATCAGGCTGTCCCCGTCGTAGCCCTCCGGGTAGCGGAACTCCGGCAGGTGGTAGACCCCGAACCGGAAGTCCACCTGGCACTGCTGGGCGATCTTCTCCGTGTTGTCGATGGCCTCCGGGCAGTCGGGGAACAGGGCGCGCATCTCCTCCTCCGACTTGATGTAGAACTCCTCGCTGCCGAACTTCATCCGGTCCGGGTCGTCCACCGTCTTGCCCGTCTGGATGCACATAAGCACGTCCTGGGCCTGGGCGTCCTCCCGGGTCAGATAGTGGGCGTCGTTGGTGGCCGCCAGGGGGATGTCCAGCTCACGGGCCAGCCGGACCAGCTGGGGCAAAATCTCCTTTTGCTCGGCCAGGCCGTGGTCCTGAAGCTCGATATAGTAGTTCCCCTCCCCCATCAGCTCCTTCATCATCCGGGCGTGCTCCACCGCCCCGGCGTAGTCGCCGTTGCGCAGGCGGCGGGGAATTTCCCCGGCGAGACAGGCGGACAGGGCGATAAGGCCCTCATGGTGCGCCCGCAGCAGGTCCAGGTCGATGCGGGGGCGCATATAAAACCCCTCCAGATTGGCCTGAGTGACCAGGTAGGAGAGGTTGCGGTAGCCCGTCTCGTTCCGGCAGAGCAAAATGAGGTGCCGGGCCCCCGTGTCCAGGTCGTGGTTCTTGTCGAACCGGGTCCTGGGGGCCACATACACCTCGCAGCCGATGACGGGATGGACGCCCTCCTTTTGACACGCCTTGTAGAAGTCCACCACGCCGTACATATTGCCGTGGTCGGTGATGGCCACCGAGGTCTGGCCCAGGGCCTTGACCCGCCGGACCAACTCCTGAATCCGGCAGGCGCCGTCCAGGAGGGAAAATTCCGTATGAACGTGTAGATGGGCAAAGGACATGATTTCCCTCCTATGGACGTGGTTCGCTGTTTAGTTCCTCCGCCAGCTCCATCAGCTTGCGCAGGCGGTGGTTCAGGCAGGACTTGGACACCCCCGCCAGCTCCGCCAGCTGGCTCAGGGACAGCTCCGGGTGCTCTGTGCGCAGCTCGGCCGTTTCCCGCAGGTTCTCCGGCAGGGCGTCCCACCGGGGACTGCTCCGGAGGGTGCGGATGGCGGCGATCTGTCCCTGGGCGGCGGCCACCGCCTTGTCCAGGTTGGCCATGTCGCAGTTGGAACGGCGGTTCACCCGGTTCATGATGTTCTTCTCCAGCTTGGCGTTCATCAGCTCCATGGCGGACAGGGGCGCCCCGATGGCGGTGAGAAAGTCCGCGATGGCCTCGCTCTGCTTGAAGTAGGTCACATAGTTGCCCCGGCGGGTGGTGGTCTTGGGGTGGAAGTCCATCTCCGCCAGCAGGGGAGCCAGCTCCCGGGAGACGGCGTAGTGGGAGGTGGTCAGCTCCAGGTGGTAGCGCTGCCGGGGGTCCATGATGGAGCCGGCGGCTAAAAAAGCTCCCCGGAAGAAAGCCGCCTGACAGCAGCTCTCCTCCAGGACGGCATAGTTGATATGGTGGGACACCTGGCCGTGGTCATAGCCGAAGGTATCCAGGATACGTCCCAGCTTGACCGGGTCGGTGACGGCAAAGGTCTGCTTTCCCCGGGCGTTCTCCCCGGGCTGCCGGTCGAACCGGACGCCGAAGGCCCGGCGAAAGAGCCGCGGCAGCCGCTGGGCCACGGCGGGGGAGGCGGTGACGATGCGTATCCCGTCGCCGGAAAAGCCGTTGCAGAACAGCAGCACCCCGTAGGCCTCCGCCCGGGTGCAGCAGGGGCGGCTGAGCCGTTCCCGGCACAGCTCCTCCTTTGCCAGGCTGGAAAAGGTTTTTTTGTCCCCCTGGGGGGAGCGCTCCTCCGGAAAACCCTCCGGGAAGCGATCATCGTTCTCTGACATAGCGCACTCCCTGATCCGTCCAGGTGCGGACGCACCGATCCTCCACCACGTCCAGGATGGCCCGGGCCAGCTTCATGGAGTCGTGTCTGGCCTTGTATCGCTTCGTCTCGTCGGACAGGGGCTCGCAGATCAGCTCCACCCCCATGGCCCGGACGGCGTCCCCGTCCACCAGCATGGGCTGGGCGTTCTCCGTCCGGTAGCGCTGGCGCACCTCCTCCGGGATGACCGCGGAGTTGGCCAGGCACAGGTCCACCATGTCCGGCCGCCCGTGGTCGAACAGGGCCTGGAGGTGCTCCGAGAGGGTATATCCCTCCGTCTCCCCCTCCTGGGTCATAATGTTGGCGACGTAGATGCGCAGGGCCTGAGACTCCGCCACCGCGTCCGCCACCCCGGGGACCAGCAGGTTGGGGATAATGCTGGTGTACAGGCTCCCCGGCCCCAGGACGATCACGTCCGCCTCCCGGAGGGCGTCGATCACCTTGGGCAGCACGGGAGGGGCCTCCGGCTCCATGCGCACCCGCCGGATGCGGCAGTGCTGGGACCGCTTGAAGCTGAAAATTTTGCTCTCCCCCCGGACGGAGGTGCCGTTCTCCATCTCCGCCACCAGGTTCACGTTCTCGCTGGTGACGGGGAGCACCTGCCCGGTGACGGCCAGGAGCTGGTTCATCCGCTCCACCGCCTCCTCAAAGGAGTCGGAGATGCCGTCCAGGGCGGCCAGAAGGAGGTTGCCGAAGCTCTGCCCCGCCAGGCTCCCGTCGTGGAACCGGTAGGCCAGCAGGTCCTCCATCACCGGCTCCACGTTGGCCAGGGCCTGGAGGCAGTTGCGCAGGTCCCCCGGTGGGGGCATCCCCAGGTCGTGGCGCAGCATACCGGAGCCGCCGCCGTCGTCCGCCATGGTCACCACGGCGGTGATATTTCTGGAATAGTATTTCAGGCCCCGCAGCATGGTGGAGAGCCCCGTCCCGCCGCCGATGGCGACGATGTGGGGGCCTCCGTCCGAGGAGATGCGCCAATGTTCCGTGTTCATCTATTTTCGCTCCCGGTTGATATCCCGATGCTGCTCGGTGGCAGCGTAGCCCATCTTCTCCACCATCTGCGCCACGGCATGGGCCATGGCCACCGACCGGTGCTGGCCGCCGGTGCAGCCCATGCAGATGACCAGATTGCTCTTCCCCTCCTCCTCGTACAGGGGGAGCAGGAAGCGGAGCATATCCTCCATCCGCCGTTCAAATTCGTGGGTCTCCCTACAGTTGTCCAGAAAGTCAGCCACCTCCCGGTCCAGTCCCGTCCTGCGCCGCAGCTCCGGGACGTAGAAGGGGTTGGGCAGGAAACGCACGTCCATCACCCAGTCCGCGTCCAGGGGGATGCCGTACTTAAAGCCGAAGGATTCCACCGTCACCTGAAACGTCCGCTCTGTGACCGCGGTCTCCCCAAACATCTCCAGCAGCGCGGACCGGAGCTTGGCGGTGGTGTTGAAATCGGAGGAGTCCAGGATGTAGTCCGCCCGGGCCCGGACCGGCTCCAGCAGCTTTTTCTCCCGGCGGATGGCGGACTCCAGGCTCTCCCCCGGCTCCGCCAGGGGGTGGGACCGCCGGGTCTCCTTGTAGCGCATAATGACCGCCTGGGTGGAGGCCTCCAGGAACAGCAGCTTGCAGTCGCAGCCCATGGCCTCCATCTCGTCCATGGCCTGGAACAGGGGGGTGAAGTCATGTCCCCCCCGGACGTCGCTGACCATGGCCACCCGCTCATAGCTGCTGTTGGTGCCGTCCAGAGCCATCTCCGCAAAGCGGGGCATCAGCGCCGCGGGCATATTGTCCACGGTGTAGAAGCCCGCGTCCTCCAGGAATTCTCCCGCTCTGCTCTTTCCGGCGCCGGAGAGACCGGAAATAATGATAAACTGCATCTTTCCAACCCCCTTTTCATGGTACCATGCGCATCACACTAACCACTAACCACTAACCACTAACCACTAACCACTAACCACTAATCACTAACCACTAACCACTGATCACAGCATCAGCTGAATTTCCAGCTCCAGCCGGTAATCCGTATGCTGCCAGACTACGTCCTTCACATGGTCGGTCAGCGCCAGCACGTCGGCGCAGGTGGCCCCGCCACGGTTGACCACGAAGCCCGCGTGCTTTTCGGAGACCTGCGCGCCCCCCACCTGATAGCCCTTGAGGCCGCACTGGTCAATGAGGGCGGCGGCGTAGGCCCCACGGGGCCGCTTGAAGGTGGAGCCTGCGCTGGCCCACTCCAGGGGCTGGGTCCGCTTCCGGCGGCGGAGCAGGTCGTCCATCCGGGCCTGAATGGCGTCCGGGTCCCCGGGCTGCAGCTCCACCAGGGCCTCCAGGACGATGAGCTCCCGCTCCATAAAAACGCTGTGGCGATAGCCGAAGCGCTGCTCCTCTCCCCGGAACACGTGGAGATTCCCCTCCCCGTCCAGGGCGGTGGTCTGGGTGACCACGTGCTGCAGCTCTCCGCCGTAGGCCCCGGCGTTCATCACTAC